>JAFGJA010000669.1 GCA_016929355.1 Anaerolineae bacterium
GCCCCGTCCAAGATCGTGTATGTAAGCTGCGATCCGGCAACGCTGGCGCGCGATGCGAAACGGCTCATAGCGAAAGGCTACCGCTTAACGGATGTGCAGCCGGTGGATATGTTCCCGCAGACGTACCATATCGAGTGCGTGGCGGAGTTTGTACGGTAAAGGCGAATTCACCGCGTAGCTGCGCCCCACGTCACAGATCGATCTCGCGGCGTATCCGGCGGAACCCCTCACCATAGGCGGCGTGGCCCTGCCCGATCACCAGAAATGCACCGGGATCGATGGCGATTACCTTGTCTTTGAGGCGTCCGGCTTCCGCGCGGGAGATCGTCACGAACAGGACGGCGCGCGGCTGGTGCGCATACATGCCTTCGGCTTGCCATGCCGTGACCGTCCGGTTGAGATCGCGGATCACCATTGCCGAAATTTCGTCGGGGTGGTTAGTGATGATCGTCGCCGTGCGGATCACGCTCGGCCCTTCCAGCACATAATCCGTTGCCACACCGTTGATTACCAATGCGACTACCGCATACAACGCGCTTTCCCAGCCGAAAACCAGCGCCGCTAACGCGATGAAGATTGTGTCCGTATACAAAAATGTGCTGCTCATCGGCGTGCCGGTCCGATCTTGCAAAATGCGCGCCAGGGTGGATGTGCCGCCCAATGTTGCGCCCGCCGAATAGATCAGACCGCCGGAGATGCCCCCCACCGCCCCGCCAAACAGCGCATTGAGCAGGCGATCATCGCTGACGCCGCCCACATCGAAATAATTCAGCACTTCCACGCCGATGGAATACGCTGCCACGACATAGATCGTCCCGGCAACGGTGCGCCAGCCGCCCAACATCCGCGCGCCGAAATACTGGATCGGGATGTTGCCGAGCAGAATCACCAAGCCAACCGGCGTCCCGATCAGCGCATTCAGGATCACGGCCACCGACGAAACACCGCCCGGCACAACTTCCGCCGGAATCATGAATACGGCCACCTGCACCGCCGAGATCGCCGCGCCGAGCGTCATCAGCGCAAACCCGAAAATCATCCGGCGCAGATCGCGTTTTTGAGATTGTTGCTGCTGCATAGCACCATCCTTTGCGTATAACCGTGTAGCGGTTCTATTTGGTCTGCCAATGGTTCACTCATCATTGTATAATCTAATTACCTCGGTACGACGGGTCCCGACCCAACGACCCGTTAAACCTCCGAACAAAGGCACATGATTCTACAACAGATTTCTTCACAAGCACTTATTGATTTGGAAGATCGTTACGGCGCGCATAATTACCACCCGTTGGATGTGGTATTGAGTCGTGGCGAAGGGGTATGGGTGTGGGACGTGGAAGGCAACCGTTATATGGACTGCCTGAGCGCCTACAGCGCCGTGAACCAGGGCCACAACCATCCTCGCATCCGGCAAGCGCTGATCGATCAGGCCGGACGACTCCCCCTGACCAGCCGCGCGTTTCGCAATAACCAGCTTGGCCCGTACTACAAAGAACTGTGCGACCTGACCGGCTTCGAAATGGTGCTGCCGATGAATACGGGCGCGGAAGCGGTGGAAACGGCGCTCAAAGCCGCGCGCAAATGGGGCTACACGGTCAAAGGTGTGCCGGAGGGCAAGGCCGAGATCATCGCCTGCCGCAACAATTTCGCCGGACGCACGATCTCGCTCATCAGCTTTAGCTCCGAACCGCAGTACCGCGCGGGTTTTGGTCCTTATACGCCCGGTTTTGATCTTATCCCGTTTGGTGATGCGGACGCGCTCGCAGAAGCGATCACGCCGAACACCGTCGCGTTTATTGTCGAACCGATCCAGGGTGAAGGCGGCGTGGTGATCCCGCCAGCCGGGTATCTACGGCGTGTGCGCGAACTCTGCGACGAACACAATGTCTTGCTGATCGCGGACGAAATCCAGACCGGACTCGGACGCACGGGTAAGCTGTTCGCCTGCGATCACGAGGATGTCATGCCCGATATGGTCACGATTGGCAAGGCGTTATCCGGCGGTTTCTACCCGGTATCGGCGGTGCTGTCCAGCCGCGAGGTGTTGGGCGTCTTCCAACCCGGCGATCATGGCAGCACGTTTGGCGGGAATCCGCTCGGCGTGGCCGTCGCGCGCGCAGCCTTGCAGGTGCTCATCGACGAAAACATGATCGAAAATGCCGCCGTGATGGGCGAATATTTCCAGGATCAACTGGCGGAGATCAACAGTCCGCATGTCAAAGAGGTGCGCGGTAAAGGCTTGATGATCGGCGTCGAACTCAAGGAGTCCGCAGGTGGCGCGCGTCGTTTCTGCGAAGCCTTGCAGCAGCACGGCATCCTCGCCAAAGAAACGCACAAACACATCATCCGTTTTGCGCCGCCTCTCATGATCACACAAGATGATATTGATTGGGCGCTGGCGCGGATTCGTCCGGTGCTGTTGATGGACTAGCCCACTAATGGCGAAATAAATAGCTCATGTAGGGGCGAGCGCGAACCTGCGGTCCGTCATGTGTTCGCCCTGGGCCGAC
>JAFGJA010000670.1 GCA_016929355.1 Anaerolineae bacterium
ACAATCCTCAATAGATGCTTCATTGTAAATCTCCATGATTCTATTTGTGAGTGATTTACTCAGACTGTAGGCCAATTGAGGAGAAATGCAAAGTCAACTTGGCAATTCCCCGAATTCCGCTACAATCCGAATACAAATATACATTTTCATACCACGAGAGGAAATACCCCTATGAGCGCGATTGGTGCGTTTACGTTTGTACTGCACAGCCACCTCCCCTATGCGCGGCTGGCCGGACGCTGGCCGCATGGCGAAGAATGGATTCACGAGGCCGCCAGCGAAACTTATATTCCTCTGCTGAACGCACTCTATGATCTACGCGACGAGGGCGTGAAATACAAGGTCACAGTCGGGATCACGCCGGTCCTGGCGGAGCAACTCGCCGACGCAGACGTGCTCAATCACCTGGACGAGTATCTGGAGGATAAGATCGCGCGCGCCAAGCAGGACGTACTGCGCTTTCGCGGCGAAGAAGAGGCCGTCGGCGTCCCGCGTGAAGACGCTGAAGAAGGCGAGCTACCGCCCGTAGATCGCGCCGCCGTGACGGACGCGCTCACCAAAGCAGAGGCCAAAGCCAAAAAAGAAGCGGAGATACCGGAAAAAATCGCGCCACCGGAACCGAAACCCTGGTGGGTCGGGCATAAACAGCTTGAAGGACTCGCCCGTTTCTACCAGACGTATTACGAGATCATCAAAGACTCATTTGCTCGCCGCTATAACCGCGATCTGATCGGCGCGTTCAAAATCTTGCAGGATCAGGGCTATATCGAGATCACGACCAGCGCGGCCACCCACGGCTATCTGCCACTCCTGGGCACAGATGCAGCGATTCGCGGGCAGCTTAAAGCGGGCGTGACCAGCTACCGCCGCTTCTTCAACCGCGATCCGCGCGGCATCTGGCTGCCGGAATGTGCCTACCGCCCCGCTTATTACGAGGAAGATGGGACCGTCCGCCCCGGTATCGAGCGTTTTGTGGCCGAGCAGGGCATCAAGGTCTTTTTCAGTGAAACGCACCTGATCACGGGCGGCGCGCCGGTTGGTGTGGCCGCAGGCGAGGCGATTGGGCCGTATGGCGAAATCAAGCGCCGCTACCTGATCCCGATGGCCGCAGCGCCGATCCCCAGCGAACCGATGACCACCTTCCGCGCGTATTACGTGAGCGACACCACTGGCGGGCCAATGAGCGATCAACATAGCGGCGTGTCCGTCATCGGGCGCAACGACGAAACCGGGCAGCGCGTCTGGTCGGCGTCGTGGGGGTATCCCGGCGATTTTGATTACCGCGAATTTCACCGGAAGGATGGCATCAGCGGCCTGCAATACTGGCGCGTGACCGGGGAAAAAGTCGATCTCGGTGACAAGGATTTTTACCATCCCGACTGGGCCGAACACAAGGTACGGATGCACGCGCAGGACTTCGCGGCATTGGTCGAGCGCATCTTGCAGGCGCAGCAGGCTAACGACCAGGGCTTCGGCCTGATCGCGTCCAATTATGACACGGAGCTATTCGGCCACTGGTGGTTTGAGGGTGTCGAGTGGCTGAAACAGGTCTTGCGTTTGCTGGCCGAAAATCCCAAAGTCGAACTGACCACCGCCTCCGAGTACATCGAAAATCACCCGCCGGAGCGCGTGATCCATTTGCCGGAAGGCAGTTGGGGCGCAGGCGGCACACATTTCACCTGGGACAATCAAGAAACGCATTGGATGTGGGAGCCGATTCACGACGCGGAACGGCGGATGCAGGCGCTCGCCAATCAGCACAAGGACGATTACGCCAATGAGCGAATTCGCGGCGTGCTGAATCAGGCCGCACGCGAACTGCTGCTGCTCGAAAGTTCGGATTGGCCGTTCCTGGTCACAACGGGCCAGGCGCGGCAGTACGCGGTCCAGCGCTTCAGCCAGCACATGGAACGCTTCCTCTCGCTGACGAACAGCGTCGATGCCGGGATGCCGGATGGCAATCTCGCGGCGCAGTTGTGGGAGCGGGATCGCCTGTTCCCGGATATTGATTATCGCTGGTGGTGTACGGAATGATCGCGAGTTTGTAGGGGAGTACCAATGTGTACTCCCGACGACATCGCACCAATCTCCTGCCGGGTGAATACGTTGGTTCCCCCCTGCACCCGTTTTGATTCCCCTTCCCCACCAAAATCCTCTACAATGGGAAGACTTGCTAATTTTGGATTCTCATGGGGATGGGACCACATGACGATTACGATTGACGTATTACCCGAAGATGCGATCAAGTTGCTGCTGGCACTGCTTGTTGGCGGGCTGATCGGAGCGGAGCGCGAATACCGCGACAAGGCGGCGGGCTTCCGCACGATGATTTTTATCTGCATCGGTTCGACGCTGTTTACGATGTTCTCGATCAAGATCGCGGATAACAGCGATCCCGCGCGGATTGCGGCGCAGATCGTGAGCGGGATCGGCTTCCTGGGCGGGGGTGCGATCCTGCGCGGCGAGGGCCGCGTACACGGGCTGACAACGGCGGCGACGATCTGGCTCGTGGCGGCGCTCGGCATGGGCATCGCCAGCGACTATTACACCATAGCGCTGGTCGCCACGCTGATCATTCTGGTCGTTTTGTGGATTTTCCCCTTCATTGAACGCCTGATCGATAACGTACATCACGCCGAAGTGTATGAGATCACCAGCCCGATTACGCCGGATTCGTTCGATAACCTGCACGCCTTATTCAAGGAACACAACCTGCACATTTTCAAACACAAACGGTACAAAGTGACGGGTAAGATGGTCAGCACATGGGAAGTGCATGGCGCACCGCGCAATCACCGCGCCTTGACCCAGGTGTTAATGGATCATGACGATGTGATCGAGTTTCAGGTGTAACACCCCCCCTCTCCAAACACAGCGAGGGAACACGCTAACGCCGCCAACGCCGCAGCAGCCCGATTACCGGGCCAAAAATACGGCGCAGCAGGCGCAGCACGCGCGTCATCAGTTTAGGCAGCGCTTCGGGTTCGCGCGGCGGGATCATGGCCCAGGGTTCCGCCCCGTGCGCCGCCAGCACATGATTCGCCGCCGCCATGCCCGTCACGGTGCAGCGCTCCATCCAGAGACAGGGCGAGGGATAGCCGATCCAATCCCCACAGGCGTAAATGCCCGGCCAGGGCGATTCGACATGCAGACTCTTGGCGGTGGGGATCATAAACTGCGTCTGCGTGCGCCCATTATTGCGAATCGCGCCATGCACAAAATGGCCGCGCAGTTCGGGAAACGCGCGCAAGACTTCGGTGGTCGCCGTGACGAGCAGCATGTGATCGGGCTGATCGTAGACAGTGTCCGGCGCATAATAATGCACCTCAATCGCGCTGCACCCCGCCTCGTTCCATGCAGCAAACTCAGAGTGGATGCGCTGCAACCAGAAAAAGTTGTCAATCTCAAAATCGCCCGTAAACATGCCACCGGGCGCACCTTCACGCGGCTGCGCATCGAACCACATGCGCGCCGTTGCCCCGCGCAGCGTCGGCGGAAACGTGATCTGGCTGGCGCGTGCGGCTAATTCGGGACTGTTCAGCAGCAGGGTTTGCGCGGCAAGCGGTTCCGTCGCCAGGATCACGGCGGCGGCGGTGAGCGAACGCATCCCGCCGTGCTTCGCATCCTCGACGCGAATATCCCAATACGCGCCGTTGCGGGACAGACTCACCGCGCGCGTGCCGAGCATCACCATGCCGTTTTCCTCGATCTTGTCGATCATCGGCTGGATCACGCAGTCATGCGCATTAGCGGGCAGATAGCCCAACTGCCACGTATCACGGCGCAGCAGCGTATAAAAGCGGATCGCGGCAATGAACGCCGCCAGCGTAATATCTTCCGATGGCGCAGCGAGCAAATTATGCCCCAGCCCGCGAAACGTCGCCTTGAGGTTAGGCGTCCAGAAGCGGAAATAGTCATCAATCGTCAGACCGGGCAAATCGATCTGCTCCATGATCGGATCAAAGGCGGTGGTCCAGAGCAGACTGGTGATGAAGCCCGGCAGCGAGAGAAAATCAAGCGGCGTGATCGTCGTCCAGAACTGCGGATTCAACAGCAGTTGCAGATAATGCAGGGGCGCAGGCAGCCAGGATCGCCGCACATTCGTGCCCGCTTCGACGTAACGCACCTCATTACCCCAACGATTGATCCACTCCTCGCCGTAGGAGAGGTTGAGATCGATGTCGATGAAGCGCTCAAACATGGCGCGCATGTTATCGTAGCCGCCCCAGAGCGCGTGTGCGCCGTGTTCCGAGCCGAATGACCAGGTGCGCCCGTTATGCTCGAACGTATCCGGCGCGCCACCGGACAACCGTCCACCGGGCCACTCGGTATCCGCTTCGAGGACGAGTGGCGGCACATCACGCGCGGATAAGTGAACCGCCGCGCTGAGTCCCGCGAGTCCGGCCCCGATCACGACTACGGGAAATACATCGTCGGGCAGAGATGAGGTCATAGTGAGTTGAGTCCTTTGTAGGTGGGTATCACGCCCGCCACGTAATCACGGATCACACGCCCGCGCGTCAGACGCATATCAAGCTGCGTGCGGTAGGCTTCGCGCAAGGTCACATTAGCATCTTTGAGCGGTCCCGCCGCAAGCGCCAGCACGGGATCGCGCATCCGGGCGATCTGATACCAGCGCAGCACGCCCATAATCGTGTGGGTCAGTTGATCCACCGCATAAGTCGGCGCTTCGCGGGTCGCATCCACCGCCAAAATTCGCTTGTGATTGTAGACGCTGATCCGGCGAAACGGGGGTAATTGCATCGCCCGGCGCAATACCTCGCCCGCCTGAAACGCCACCGACGCGGAACGCCCTTCCAAACCGAGCCAATCGAATAACGCCCGCACTAAACGCGCCTCATCCGTGCCATCCATGCCACCCCACGTCAGCGCCGCCTGCGTCGCGCCATCCACGATCAGACTCGCGTGATGCGCGTCAAACGCGGTGCGACCTAACTGTTTCGGGAATCCGTAAATTTCGCGCCCCAGCAGGATCGGTTCATAAGCCGAAGGGTAAATATAGGGCACAAACAGGCCAATGCTGTGCCGGTAGCGCACCGGGACAAAGACCGTCGTTTCCGTATACGCAAAGCGCGCGGCGGGATCATCTTCGGCATACACAGTAGGAAATTGCGCCAGCACCAGCAGCAGCGCATCGCGGGACCGTCCGGGGCGGCGAAACAGCGTCAGACCGTCCGGCAGCGTCACGCGGAGAGGATCGAGATCAGCCTCGCAGAAGGCGAAAATCAGCGTCACATCCTCGAACATAAACGGCCCCGGCTCGATCTGCGCGGAATGGTGTCCGTCAGGGGGCGCG
This sequence comes from Anaerolineae bacterium, assembly GCA_016929355.1. GTDB lineage: Bacteria > Chloroflexota > Anaerolineae > Aggregatilineales > Aggregatilineaceae > JAFGJA01. The sequence continues at coordinate 5,318 of JAFGJA010000670.1, forward strand.
TAATGCACCGGCTGTTCGAGTTCGGCTAAACGCGCACTCGCCGTTTGCAGCGACTCGGCCAAATAGCGCCGCGCCGCCGCCGCAAATGCGGGTGATGCCCAGAGCGAATCAACAGGCCAGCGCAGCAAGGTGCAAGCAGTGATCGCTTCAACCTTACTGCTGTGCGGCAAACCGCCGAGGGTCGCCACCGGATCGATAACCCCTCCCCTAAATCCCCTCCCCGTAAATGGAGAGGGGACTTGATCAAACACTGACTCCCCCTCGCCATGCATGGAGAGGGGGCTGGAGGGTGAGGTTTTGCGTGTAATGCGACAATCACCTGTCACCAACACATAAAGCGCATCGGTTGGATCGCCGGGATAGCACAAGACTTTGCCCGCCGCGAGGGTGACGGTGGCGGCACGGGCAATCAGGGCGGCGCGTTCATCAGCGCGCAGATGGTCAAAGAGGGGTACGTGTGTCAGCTCCATACCGGGAACTATAATCGGAACGGGGGAAATATGCTACTACGTACCGGGGCCACGAACAAGGTATCATCGATTTTTCCCCCTCGCCACCGGATGGAGAGGGGGATTTAGGGGGTGAGGCCGTTCCGCTAACCTTTCAAAACTAGCATAAGGCCCTATTCATCTTCGGAAGGAGCATCCACACAAACGGCATACGTCGTGACTTCCACCGATCTGATCCGCAGATTCGCAATCTGAACTTGCCAGCCCATAATGTCATCATACAACGGATGGGTGATAGGCCGGCTGATCGGCACAGTCAGCCAGGCATGACCCTGACTGTGATACCCGCCGCTCAGGACAATTTTCCCACGCGGGCAAAGCGCCGTCACCGATTGGACCGAAGCCACTGGAATAACCGCCCGTTTGAGCACAATCTCATAACCGACCACTGTGCCCGAATCTCCGGCAGGGCCGGGTTCGCCGGGATCACCTTTTTCGCCTTGCGGTCCTGGTTCACCCTGCGGACCGGATTCACCTTGTGCGCCCTGCGGACCGGGTTCACCTTGTGCGCCTTGCGGTCCTGGTTCACCTTGCGCACCCGCCGGGCCAGTTGCGCCTTGCAGCCCTGGCTCACCCTGCGGACCGGGTTCACCTTGTGCGCCTTGCAGCCCTGGCTCGCCTTGCG
>JAFGJA010000126.1 GCA_016929355.1 Anaerolineae bacterium
CTAAAGCGGCGGCGCGGAGCATATCAACATCATTGCGTCCGTTACCCACAGCAATAGTACGATCTGCGCCCAATTCTAGCAAAAACTCGTGCTTCGCTCCTGCGCCTAAGTTCTGTTTCACCCGCCGGATGTGAAGCGGCAAATCAGCCGTGACAGTTCCAAGCGTACCATGCGTATCGGCAGACATAACATAGAGGGTAAGTGTTTGACTAAGCCGTTTTAACCGTTCGCGGGTGGAATCGGCAATCAGGCCATCACACGCCAGCGTGCCATTCAGATCAAACAACACGGCATCAATCATTAAATCGCCAAAGCCAGGAATGGATAGTGCAAGCATAACATGATTCTCAACAAATCTGAAAAATGTAAAGGGTATTTACCAGAGTTGTACCACAAAATGGCCCGGAAAGATACTTTTTAACGCAACAAACAGCGCCTCCGATCACGAAAGATGAGAGGCGCTAGCCAATTATCAACTTGCTAACATCGGGTTAATTTGTTGTGTGCGGGTCTAACGCATCACGCAAACCATCACCCAGAAAATTGAACGCAAACATGATCATAAACAGCGCCAACGCGGGGAAGAGGGCCATGTGCGGATAGGAGTTAATGGCCTGCGCCCCATCCGAAATCATTTGGCCCCAACTCGGCGTCGGGCGCTGCACACCCAATCCAATGAAACTCAAAAACGCTTCATACGAGATATAGGTGGGGATAGTCAACGTCTCCGCAATGATAATCGGTCCCAAAATATTGGGCAGCATGTGACGCACAATAATTGAGCGATGCCGCGTACCAATTGAACGCGCGGCGACGACAAACTCTTGCTCTCGCAGCGAAAGAACCTGCCCGCGCGTCAGACGAGCGGTTTGCATCCAGGATGTCAGGCCAACCCCGATGAAGATGAACAACATCCCGCCAAAGTCGGCGTCCAGTTGGTAAAGTCGATAGTTCCATGTACCCGGGTCTAACTCATTCACGTCAGCTCGGAAAAACGACATCAACAAGATAATGAACAGCAGCGTCGGAAAACCGTACATGATGTCCACAAAGCGCATAATCGCGTTTTCGACAAACCCGCCCAAATAACCGGAAATCAATCCCAGAGTCAAACCAACCAGCATACTGACCATCGAGCCGACAATCGCTACGGACAACGAAATTCGCGCACCATATATAATGCGACTGAAAATGTCGCGTCCACGATCATCTGTTCCCATCAGATAATCGTTATTCCGCACGACAAACCCTTCACCGGAAAGAATGCTGGTGGCTGTTTCGCCATATTGCATAGAGCCGCAATCACGCTGCCCCCCACTCGCCGTATCAGTACACTCAACCGTACTTTCACCAGTCGAATCCGCGTTATCATTTTCAACGATCAACGTGTAATTACCCGACTCGTTTAAAACTTCGCGCCCAGCCACAATGGTATAGACGCCGGTCTCCGGCAGGGTAAAGCGCGTGATCTCATCACCGGGCGAAGGCTGACCGACTGTCGCCATAATGGGTTTACCTTCGCGCAAACGCTCACCATCTGGCCCCTGCAAAATAACCAGAGGGTTAAAATCCCCAGATTCTATCCTGATGCTGATCATGTCCCCTTCTTGACCTGCAAAGGACCAAATATCCCGATCAACCTCTTTCATTTGCGGAAATAGACTAATGACCCACCCCGGCGCAGAACGGAACGCCAGATGATTTTGCTCACGAAACGAATACGGCGCGATATAATTCGCAAAGATCGCCATAACCACATTGACAATGATAATCACGCCGCCGATCAGGGCGAGATGATTACGGCGCAGCCGCCGCCAGGCATCGAGCCAGAAACCGCGACTCTGCACATCCTCATCATCATTCAACGATATAACTTGCGATTCAGGGTCCATATGTTGTGTATTAGTTGTCATTGTCTATTCCTCATTCAAAGCGGATACGCGGATCGAGGACCGCATAGACCAGATCGACCACGAAATTGGCTATTACCAGGAAAGAGGAAAACAACAGAATCGTTCCCATGATCACTGAATAGTCGCGGTTCGTGACACTCTGGATAAAGAATTTGCCCATACCGGGGATAGCGAAAACCTGCTCAGTGACGACTGTGCCCGTCACCAAAAACGCGAACAACGGCCCCAAAACCGTGACAACCGGGATCATGGCGTTTTTCATTGCGTGTCGCCAGATCGTTACCTGTTCGGGCAGCCCTTTGGCGCGCGCCGTGCGGATATAATCCTCATTGAGCACTTGCAGCAAACTTGCCCGAGTCAGACGCGCCAAAAGCGCCGAGTTTGAGAAGCCCAGGGCAAAGGCCGGCAAGATCGCATGTTCTGGTTCACCCCATCCCGTCGGTGGCAACCAACCGAGTTGAACCCCGACAATGTAACGCAATAAGGGTCCCATCACGATAATCGGCAGCGAAACGCCAACCACCGCCACCCCCATACTCACATAATCAGTGAGCGAATTTTTGCGGAGCGCAGCCGCTACGCCCAACGGAATACCAATCGCCGACGCCACCAGCAGCGCATACATTCCCAACTCCCCTGAAATCGGCAAGTTATCTCGAAATACATCATTGACCGTGCGGCTGGGTCGGGTCATGGATGGTCCAAAATTCATCCAGCGAAAATGTAACTTATCTCCAAAGCCGAGTGAGATATTGATCAGATAGTCATTATCAACTTCATCGACCCACTCACCACTCGTAATAGTTGGTACAATCGCGTTGCGCATATAGGAGAGATATTGGACATAGAGCGGATCGTCCAAATTGTACCGTTTACGCATATTTTCTTGCACAAGGGGCGGTAAGGGACGCTCACGATCAAAAGGTCCACCGGGAACCTGATGCATCAACGCAAACGTCACAATGGATACAATGAAAAGTACAAGAATCATTCCCAAGATTCGGCGCACAAAATATTGGCCCATAAATAGTTCCTCTTGAAGAAGTGTATTTGGAGCAAAGTGGGGGAGGCACATGTGCCTCCCCCTGCTTGGTCAATCGACTACATTAGCTCGTCGCTTCGTGTTTGAACTATTTCAGTACCCACTTATCGAAGCGTTCGATATTGGTATAGGTGTAGGGCGCATCCAATTCGGGCGCAACCAACAACGTCTTGCCGTAGTAGAACAAGGGGGCGATACCCGCATCTTGCCAGACCAGGATATATTCGGCTTGACCGTACAGGTCACGGCGAACTTCGGGGTCTGATTCGGCAGCAGCCTGGAACAGCAGGGAGTCAAATTCTTCGTTGACCCAGTTGATGCTGTTACCACCGTCGGTGGCATAGCCAGAGTCTGAACGGAAGACATCGAACATCCAGTTGTTCGCATCCGGGTAGTCGTAGCACCAGGCCACGCGGAAGATTTGCGGCGCATCGTTTTCGAGCGCATCAAGGTGTGATGCCCATTCGATGGAGTTCAATTCAACATTGACACCGAGGACATTCGCAAACATTTCCTGCACAACTTCGGCGACCAGTGCATGGGTTTCGCTGTCATTGTATTGCAGCGTCACGGCAGGCATCGTGTCCA
>JAFGJA010000671.1 GCA_016929355.1 Anaerolineae bacterium
AGAGAACGCGGAGAACGCAAAGTAAATATCAGGGTAAAACCAAGAGAAAAGCAAAGCGCGTATAATGCGGTTAGTATATGCTAACTGATTGAGAAGGGAAATTTTTCGGATGCCCACTCGCGCAAATAAAGATTCGCATCATATTTGCATTCTTCGATCATCCAGTCCGGCACATGATCTATTTTTTGCAGACTGTGTACAATGTGATCACGACATTCGGAGCAGGGATCGCGCTCGTATAGGGTAAGCAGTGCGGAGGCGGCATCCGGCAGGAGGCGCGCGTCAAGAATGTGCATAACACCTAAACCAAAACCATGATAGGTGTCACGGTCCATCTCCCGCGCTGCCAAATTCGCAATAAACGTCCAATCATCGGTCTGCCAGTTTAGCGCCAATAAATCGACTGCCCAGCGCAACCAATGTCCTTCATCGATCAACTGCAAGGCGAGGTCACGCACGGCGGGATGGCTAATGTTTTTGAGCGCATAGATCGCCCTGAGTACAACTTGATATTTCGGAAGAAGCCAATCATTTTCATCATGTTCAAGTGCGCCCGGTGCGCTGCGCACCAGATCGATCAATTTTTGCGGATCGAGAGGAAACGGGCGCTTGTCAAACAGCCACAGATACCGGATCAACACATCCTGATCGGTCTGCGGATCAAGCGATACGAGATCGGTAGCGGCGCGTGTGATGTCGTCGTCGCTGGCAACGAGCGCCCACCGTCGAATCGTAAACCCGCTACGGGTTTGAGTTTTGGAATCAATCAGGACTTTTTTGAATTGGTCATAAGGTATCTGTTTCGCCTTGTTTGATCGTCGCCGTGATTGTCCACGGATGTGATATTCGCGCTCGTAACCAACAAACGCGGCGATGCGCGGATTGGTCGCTGCCGCTTGTGTGACCGCCGCCCATTGTGCGCGCTCGTCGTCATCTGCTTGATCTTCCGGGTCATCAAACCAGGGAATCGGCTGCCAATCGTTATCGCTTAACAGTTTTTCACCGTAACGCTCGGCGACGAACAGTAACCCGTTGAGATCGTCCACCAAGAACACATCATACGCGCGTCTAATTTCATTGAATTCTTCGGAGCCGAGATGGGTTACGAATTGATCATAGATGATCTGCCTCGCGCGTTGATCGCCATTTTGGGCGAAATGTGCGGCTAAACCGCTGAGTTGGGATGTGGTGTATGATTCAGGATCGGTTGTGTTTTCCAGCGCAGCGAGAATCGGATCGCGGAAAAATGCGAGATTGTTGGTGAGTTGGATTACATCAAAAAGATACTGGCTGCGGCGGCTTTCAACCTGACCATCGTAGCGGGTATCATGGAGACAGGCGGCAAGGATGGCGTCATGATAGGGCGAGGAGTCGTGCGTTTGCAGAAACACAATCGCGCGTCCTAAACCGAGTTCAAGTATGCGTTTAAATTCGGATGGGTTCATAAACTTCCTTTGAGATTGGCTGATGCAGTAAGTATAGTTGAATCTGTGGGCAAAAGAAACGGGAAGTGGATCGTGGTACTGTACCCTTGGCAGTTGAAAAACGGCCACACCCCGGCCCCCTCTCCGGCTCGGCGGGAGAGGGGGATTTAGGGGGTAAGGCCGCTACTGCGCAAAAACCACCGGCACTAACTCATCCGTGTCAATATTCAGCACATAGGCCGATCCGTCTTTCATCTCGATCAACATGTGTACATCATCGTCGAACGGACGCACCGCCACCGGCGCGATCCCGGTGGTGGCAAGTTCGCTCTCTAGCTCGAACCAATCGCCGGTACGCGCGTTTTGCCGCACAAATTCGCCGCGAATCGTCGCCCAGAGATAGACCTTATCGCCCTTCAACGCATAGACCGCCAACCGATTTTCGGGCAGCATCAAGTCCGGCAGCGCGACAACGGGCGTAAAAGCGCGATCTTCCAGGTTAAACAACATCACTTCGCCGCCGCCCGCATTGAGTACCATCACGCGCGTGCCGCCATCGGTCCAGGGCAGATTGAGCAGTTCTTTCACATCGGAGACATAGGTCGCGCCGCCGGGCAGCCAGATTTCCTGCCGCGCCGAGCCATCGGGCCGCGCGGTGTAGAGATGGGGGGCTTGATTACCCGCGTCATCACTCAGCAGCCGGAAGAAGTTGATCCCATCGCCGCCATTGGTCCAACCGATGCGCCGCGCTTCGCCCAATACGTAAAGTTGGCCGGTATCGAGATTAGCGACGTAGAGATACAGCCGGTAGCAGTCCTGGCGATTGCACGCATAGCGATAAGCGGTGCTGAACGCGATATAGCTGCCATTCGGCGACCAGCTTACATCCTCGAAATAGACGCTAAACGGCGATGGTTCGCCGCCCCGGTACACGTCGCCTGCTTCCGGCACGGTCCCATGCTGCGGAAATGGAAAGAGTTCGGTGGTTGCGCCGCTCGCATCGATCACCACAACGGTGCTGACCCCGGTGCGCTCCGGCACGACATTATCACAGCGCGGTATACGCAAATGTTGGTGACGGACCAGCGCCAGTTTTTCGCCATCCGGTGACGGGTAAAAATCGTAATCGTAAGGCGCGAGATTGATTTGCAGCGCTTGTTCGAGCGTCACATTTTCGAAGGCGGTCCCGGCGAGTTTTTCGGGACAATTGGTGGGAATCGTCTCGATGGCACTGGCGAGGTAATCGATCTCGACCTGCTGCCAGACACTTTGCGGCGTCCCGTTGAGCGGCGGGATCGTGAATGTGTTCTGCAACTGCGCGAGTCCGTCCGGCGTCACAAAATAATGGTCAATCGCCGCGCCGTTATCGCGCTTCTGGTAAAGATGCCGGCCCACAACCACCGGTTCGAGGTAATAATCCGTCGCTGATCCCTCAGCCGCCCAACCACTTGTGCCGTTGGCTAAGGTCA
>JAFGJA010000672.1 GCA_016929355.1 Anaerolineae bacterium
GCAGTCGGAGTCAGCGTATCAAGTTCGAGCGTATAAGGACCGCCGACCAATGCCTGATCACGCAGCACCAACGTATACGCGCCGGTTGCCGGCAGCACAAATTCCAGCATCGTTGGTGAATTTTCCGCGCCTTGCGCGCTGGCAAGAATAGCCGCTTGCCCGGCAACGCTAGCAGATCGCCAATCTGTCGCGATGAGTTCAATTACCGGATACAGATCGGATGCTGTGCTGGATACGGTTGCGGAAATAACATCACCTTGCCGTCCCTCAAAAATCCAGGTATCGATTGAGTCGTCGAGGTAAAAATACCCTTCTACAGCATGTCCATACGTTGTGACCGTACCCATTGAGCGTGCCGCCGTATCTTCCAATAACAATGTCACTTCATAAGCGGCTTCACCCGCAAAGGTCCCATCAACATTGCCCACGATCAACGAATAGTGTCCATCCATAGGTAACACGATCTGCTCAAGCCGTGATCCCGCACCATCTTCAAGTGATGTTTCTAATACTGTGCCGTCCTGCGCACGTAATTGCACACTCAAAGTCGGCAGATCGCCGCGCACAGTTCGAACATGCGCCGTGACCACATCACCGGCGGTGCCCGCGAAGGTCCACACATCCAGGAAGTTTTCCGGTGTTAATACCTTGCCAGTCGTTTCACCATACCGGATCGCCCGTTCATCGTCCTGGGTATTGCGTGTGTCACGTTCCAGGGAAATGCGATACACACCCGGCGTGCGCCCCCCGCTCACCATTGCTTGGTATACGCCCCCGCGCGGCAGCAGCACGCGATCAAATGCCAGTCCACCTTGTCCGATCAGTGTTTCCTTTTGCAAAAATACATTGCCCGCGCTATCGGCCAGTTGTAAGGTGAGCGGTGTTGGTGTGCCATCGGTGAGCGGTTCCAGACGAATTGTCACCTGTTCACCAGACTGCCCCGCAAACAACCAGTGATCCGGTGCATTATTGGTTTCTAAACTTGCAATAGACGGCTCACCTGCGATCAATACCCCGCCATCGCGCTGATTTGCAGTCGATTCAGTAAGTGTAAGATTCAATGCGAATCGCCCTGCGATCCCCGCATCGTCCCCCTCATGCGTTACCATAAGTTGATAAAGTCCATCACCAGCCAGTCTGTAGTCAACAATTTCAGTTAATGGGGGGATAGTGCTCATTGCTGCTTGTTGCAACGTTGTGTTGTTGGTATCAAACAGCGTCAGATTCAAATTCGTATTGCCCTGCGTGCGCAGCGCTTGGCTACTAATGACATCACCTGCTTTTCCCCAAAAGACATAGCGCTGGACATCATCAGGCTGAATGATCTCCCCCTCCATGACATCCCCATAAGACATGGTTTGGCCGCTAATGACCTGGGGCACAGTCTCATCGATACCAGTTAGTACACTCGCCGCCAGCGTATATCGCCCACCGTGATCAAGTTTAACGACCAGCGTATAAGTACCACCATCAGCAAAACGATGCGTCATATAAGCGCTGCTCGTGCCAGTTTGCAGCGTTTCCGCCAAAACCGTACCCCCGGCATTCAGCACGAACAAATCCGGCCCGGAGGTGTCTTCGAGTGCCACCACCGAAAAACTAACCATCTGATTGGCATTTACCGAAAATTGCCAGGCTTGATAGCCTTGATCAGTCCTGATTTCACCTCGGTTTAGCGTATCAAAACCCATTGAAGCTGCCACCGCGAGAAATTCAGCGTCCGGCAAGATACGCGGGGTAATGTGGTCCGCTAAATTGACCCACGTACTGGCTGTGTCAGTTGAAATGTCTGTTGCAAAAACCTCCTCTACCGGCAGATCAACAAACGGCGTGACGTTAGCTGTATGACCAAAAGGAGCCACCACAGTTGTTTCAACCAGATAAACGAGGCGTTCACTGGTTGATGGCTGTTTGATCACAATATCAAACTGTCCGCCGTATTCAACCGGAATGCCCACTAGCTTCAGCGAATCACGTTGTTCGCCACTGGCATTAGTAGCAACCAATAATCCATCCGGGCCGACAATTTGCAGGGTTGGGGCACTGGTTCCGACCAGCAACGTCACGTCAACATTGAGCAGCATGTCTGATGGAACCAGAACCGACCAGCGATCAGAGGGCTTAGTCGTCGTCAAAACACCTTTAACGGGGGTATCGAGAGCGAATTCGCCGCCTTCACCCGGCGCACCTTGCAATGTATATGTGTGAGAGGCTTCATGGGTGGGATCAAACACCACTGCCCGATAGCGCCCGGCATGAGGCAAATGCACACGCAGCGTCGCCGTATTCGTGAGGCGATCTGTCGTGATCATGTCAAGCCATTCACCGTTCGGCGCTTCAATGATCAGCCCCGCCGACACATCGGTCCCCGATTGATCCAGTCGAAACTGCCACGTTTGCGCCTCCTGCACATCAATGATCCAGGTATCCGATCCGCCTACATCCAACACGCCTTCGACTGCGTTCGTCGTGGGTAATGTGCCTTGTTCCACTGGTTCGGTATACTGTTTAAAATCCAGTCCGGCCATACCTTGCTTGTTGACGACAATCTGATACCCATCGCTCAACGCGCCGGGACTCAAAATAATTTCGTATGCGCCACTGTCCGCCAGCAGCAATGATTGCGTGGTCTGCGTCCTGATCGAACGAGTCGCCACCACCGTGCCATCCGGCGCGACGATCTGCATCGAACTTTCTGCCAATTCAGGATTAAACGGTGTAAGCGCAATCTCGACAAGATCGCCCGTTTGCCCGTGAAAGTACCAGGCTTCCGGCTGTGTAGAAGATGCTGTAATGCGCTGTGGCCGATCATAGATTAACGGGCGCGCCGCGCGCTGAGTTGTGGTCAACTGTTCAACATTGATACCAAAATCAAGCGGAATCGCTTCACGAAGACCAATCGCGGAAACTTCAATCCAATACGTTCCCTGTTCTGGCAGCGTCACATTGGCTCGGACTGGGGTGATGCCGGAAAACGTATTGAGCAGCGCGCCACTCGGCGTCATCACTGTCAATGTACCCACCTGCGTCGGATCGGTCATATCCAGTGCCAGCGCGAGTACGCCCCTGGCGTTCACGCTATATAGCGCCGTCGGCGCATCGGCATTCAAACGTCCTCGTGTCCCTATCCCTGGTGTCAGCATCAAGGGTGTCGGTTCCACATCTTCGGAACCAGCTTGCCGTAAAGTCAGCGCCAGATTATAAGTGCCCTGGGTTGTACCGCTTTCACCGAAATTTCCACCGGCGCGCCGTGCTGATAGCGAGTAATTGCCCGTTGTTGGCAATGTCACCGCAAATAGAGCTGCATCTGTCCCCGTGCTCCCGAAATCTGTACTGACCAACACATCTCCCTGGGGTGAGATCAGCGAGAGATAGGTATCCAGATCGCCGCTTGTAGCCGACATAATCGCATCAATGACATCACCGCGCGTGCCCCTGAAAGTCCAGAACTCCCGGAAGGTCGTATCAGTAATCTCACCGGATACAACGCGCCCATAGGTCAAAATACCCTCTTCCTGGGTTCCAGCTTCCTGCAATGTCAAATTGAGCGTATAGGCTCCGGTTGTATTGGTGTTGCGCGTTGCCCCGCTAATTGCCAGCACATGCGGACCACTGGTGCGTAGTGTAGCCGTAAATAGAATTTGTGCGGGGCCATCCACCGGCCAATCTAGACTGAGAATCATCACCCCTTCAGGATCGTTTAATGTGATCGAGGGGATGAGATTACCGTCAGTCCGGTTAATCTGAATCGCAATGACATCATCTTGAGTACCGTCAAATTCCCAGCGATCAATCTCGTTGGTTGTGGCAATTTCACCTGTAACGGTATCCCCATATTGAATACGCACAGTGGCTTGTGCGGCAGCAAAAAAAGTAGCATACCCCAAAGTCAGTGTAACAAGTACGGCTGCCAGGAGTCCAAACCATAGTAAATGTCGGTGGCGCATTATTTCTCCACAGATATTGAAAGAATAGTCTTCTCCATTATAGTAGACAATTTTATTTATGAGTATTGATGGTTGGCTTTCAGTTTGTGACGGGCTTTTAGTTCGTGATTATCGCTTGCTTAGTTTGTCAGTCTGGCTATAATGCGTGTATAGCAATTCTCTGCACAAAGGAAATTGACTGATGACGACAGCCGATGATCTTCAGCAAGCATATCAGCTGATTAGAGAAGACCGTTCTGAAGAAGCGGAAGCGCTTTTGATCCCGCTCTTGATGACCGAACCAGATAATGTGGATGCATGGTGGTTGATGGCCTATGCCGTCGAGGACCCCAACGAGGTTCGTGAAGCACTCAACAAGGTGTTAGAACTCGATCCCAACTACTCACAGGCGTCTAAAGCTCGTGAAATGTTAGCCCAGATCAATGCTCAACATCCCCCATCTTCTGCCGCCGAAGAATCGTTTTTTGACGATGACGACGATTTGTTTGGCGGTGATAGTACGATTGACGAAAGCTTCTTCGATTCAGGTTTCGAGGCCGGATATGAAGCGACCCCATTCGGTCATGAATCAGATGAACTTACGGCAGATGATCTTATTTTTGATGATGGTTTGGATAACGAATTTGCTGCATCGTTAGCCCCGCCGGAAGGCATGATGACGGCGGCTGAATTATTTGGTGAAGAAGAGGAAGACATATTTGGCAATGCGGATACGTCCACCGCGCAGCCTGCATCAGCGCCACGACCTGCTACGTTCACTCTGGATGATATTGACGAGCCATTAGACGACGAAGACCGTGCCGCGTTAGAAGAGCAAAGCGGGCGACGTGAGGGCCGGCGGCGGCGCTGGACGATTATGGCTCTGTTCGTGTTGATCGTTTTTGTCGTGCCGATTGTGCTGATTCTTGTGTTACTTACCAGTGGCGGCGGCGGTGTATCCGATCCTGGTCCACTTGAATCAATAGTGGTCGAGTCACAGGCGGTCAATGATGCACGGCAGGACGCGGGTAATCAACTCCGGCCCGTGCTTGGGATGGATAGCCAGATTGTGATCGCTAAGAGTTCTTTTGGCGATACCTTTTTCGCCAAAATTTGTGCCCAACCCGGCCCGGATTTATCGGCAAAAGTCTGGCAAGCAATGGATACTGTCACCCGGCAAGCGCCCCGACTTGAAGGTGAACTGGCAGCAATTGGCGTATCGCTTGAAAATTGCAGTGGCGCAGAGCATGATACCTATTACCGTGCGGCAGTCGCAATGGCCGACGCCATTCGCTACGCTAACGGTGATTTCAATGATGAAACCGGATCAGCTAATTTTCAGGCGCTCTGGAAAAAGTCGTAGGATGTTCGCGGGGCGGCTTGATAAAAGTCGCCCTCATTTCCCATATACCGGGCTAATTGTGAAAATAAGGCAGCCATACCGTAAATTTACTACCGACTCCCGGTTCGCTTTCGACCCGAATATTGCCGCCATGTCCCTGGATGATACCATAACTCACCGATAAACCTAAGCCGGTTCCATCATCTTTGGTGGAATAGAATGGTTCAAAAATTTGTGAGATGGTATGTTCGTCCATGCCTTCGCCCGTATCAGCAATTTCAATCGCGGCCCCATTCCCCTCGATATGAATGCCAACACTCACCACGCCACCTTCGGGCATTGATTCCATCGCATTTAGCACGAGATTCAGCAGCACTTGTTTGAGTTGAGTTGGCGATCCCTTTACCATCGGGACTTCGCGCAGATTAGCGTCAATATTCACCCGCGCGCGTTCCAGTTGCTTCTTGGTCAGAATAATGACTTCCTCAACCAATGGGCGAATTTGGACCGGCACAGTATCGCTGGTGCTGGGTCGCGCAAAATCTAACAACCGCGAAACAATCGATTTAATGCGCTGCACTTCGCTTTCCGCCACCCGCAAACTTTCCAGATCAACAGGAGCTTCATTCTCAACGTCTTCAATCGCCCCTTCCAGACACGTCAGCACCGGTTGCAAGGGGTTGTTGACTTCATGTGCTACCCCTGCGGCCAATCGTCCTAGCGCTGCGAGTTTTTCCGTTTGCACTAATTGATCCTGTGCCGCGCGTAATTCTTGGGTCCGTTGCTCGACCATATTTTCCAGGTTTTGCGCGTAACTTTGTAGGGCTGCATGAAGTTGGGCGTTACGTACCGCCAGCGCTGCCTGTTCCCCAATCGAGCGCAGCATCCGAAAATTGCTTTCGCCAAATTCTGATGATCCGCCGTGTGCCGCAAACAAAATACCTAACACTTCGCCATGATGCTTGAGCGGAGCCGCCATCCCGATTCCCTGGTTGATGTCCTGCAAATACACATCATCCTCGACCCGGACCAGAATCGGTTCGCGGCTGACAAAGACCCGGTTGATAATCGTGTCTTTTCTCAATAACACTGCTTTAGCTCTATCAAGCTGTTCATGTTTCCCCTGAAGTGAGTCTTGATAGCTCACAGGCCCGCCCTGCTCATCCAACAAGTAAAGTTCGACATGCTCGGCTTCTAATTGATCGCAAGTGATGTCTACGATCAACTCGGTCAATTCGTCTAACCCTAGCCGTTGGTTAAATTCCCCGCCAATCCGTACCAACGCTTCAAGTTCATCACTCCGGCGCTGCAAGCGATCTTCGAGTTGGCGAGCACGCATCTTGCTGTGGGCACGCGCCAACAATTCATGATAATCATAGGGTTTCCGCACATAATCATCTGCGCCCAACTGAAAACCGTGCGCCACATCGGAAGGTTCACGCGCGGCTGCCGTCACGAAGATAACTGGGATGCGTTCGGTTTCAGGTTGTTCGCGCAGGCGTTCCGTAACTTCAAATCCGCTCATTTTGGGCATTTGCACATCCATCAAAATCAAATCTGGCCGTAGTTCGCGCGCTTTTTCCAGGGCTAATACACCATTTTCAGCGCTCTCAACCTCGAATCCATCACGCTCGAAGATATGTTTTAAGAGCATCACCGCATTTTGTTCATCATCAGCGACCAAGACCAGGGGTTTTTGTGTTGGCATGTGTGACTCCTTCTTTGTACACAGGCTGGATAGTTTCATGGTTTCAATAATAATGCCTCTTGTTGAATCAGGGAAGCACACTTAAACTCCATACAACACTATGTTACAATTGCTGTTCTAATCCAAATCCATTTTTCGGTGGGAGAGGCTGTGGCATGACACAACATTTAAAACGACGGCAGCGCGTACTTGATGCCATCGCGCGTGGGGTGCTGGCGGGCCTCGTGTTGAGCACCGCTTTTCTGGCTGGCTTCATTGTGCGCGGCTGGGATTCTGCCACGGCCCAGGATCAAGACACGGAAACCTTCACGCTGCTCAACGAGGTTGAAAATTTACTGACCGCCCATTATCTGCGTGATCTTCCCTCAGAGAGCGAGATGGAATACGCCGCCATTCGTGGGTATCTTGGATCATTAGCTGATCCGTACACCTTTTTCATCGATCCGCCTGTGGCTCAGAGTGAATCAGATGTGCTGGCCGGGCAGTATGGCGGCATTGGCGTGCAAGTTAAGCATAATGAGCGTGGTTTTTTCGAACTATACCCATTTCCCGATAGCCCCGCGATCAAAGCTGGCGTACAGGATGGTGACATTTTGCTCACCGTCAATGGCGAAGACATTGCCGCCGGTGAACGGCTGGATGTCATTGACCGTTTATTGCGTGGTGAAGTCGGTGATGGCAACGGGGTGACGCTTATCGTTATGGGACCAGATGCCACCGAACCCCGTGAATACTTCATTGAATTTGATGTAGTGCAAGTGCCCTCTGTCATCTGGCGGCGGTTGGTTGAGGAACCCACCTTTGGTTACATTCATCTGATGCGTTTTACTGCACGCACTCCCGAAGAATTACATACGGCCCTGACCGAATTGGACGAACAAGGTGTTGTGGCATTGGTGCTTGATCTGCGTGGTAATTCTGGCGGCTTATTGCAGGAATCGGTTGAGGTCGCCTCAGAATTTCTAGATGGCGGCCCGGTATTTTATGATCGCAACCGCGCAGGCGAAGAGACAGTCGAAGCTGCCGCCGGGGGTGCGGGGTTGGATAAACCGTTAGTTGTGTTAGTTGATGGGGGAACGGCCAGCGCTGCCGAACTGGTAGCCGGAGCTATCCGAGATCGGGAACGCGGTGTTCTGATTGGTCAACGTACCTATGGCAAAGGGTCTGTCCAGTTGATTTTCCGTCTATCCGACGAGTCCTCGATCCACATTACTTCTTCCGAATGGTTCACGCCCGCCCATACCCCATTGGATGGGACGGGTCTGGAACCTGATATTGCCATGATTCCGGCTGAGGATGGACGTGATGTGGAATTAGGTGAAGCCATCCGTCATTTGCAGGCCGGATTAGCCGAGTAGGAAGTAGCTAACACCATGACAGTCGCACCCGTTGAAAATCCTGAATTGAAACAACCGGAACCGAAAGGGTTACTGACACCGCAGTTGTCGATTGTTCTTATCTTGACCGCAATTGCCGCTTTTTTAGCTGGACTTGGTTTTGCCGAGATCACGGATTCACCCTACAATGACAACGAGTTTGAAGTTTTCTGGGATAGCTGGGAAATTCTCGAAAGTGAGTATTACTACGACCTTCCCGAAGAGACCGAACTCATCTATGGTGCAATTCAAGGGTTGTTAAGTACAACGGATGATCGCTACACGTTCTTTTCACCGCCAAGTGATGCTAAAAATAATCGTATGCAAACTGCTGGTGAATTTGGTGGCATTGGCGCTTATGTGGGCACGAATCAGGCCAATGAACTGATTATCACCAGTGTGTTTGATGATATGCCCGCGCAAGAAGCCGGATTGCAGGCCGATGACGTAATCCGCGCCGTTGACGGTGTGTCGATTACGGGTTTGACTCAGGATGATGCTTTAGCGCTTGTGCGTGGTGAGATTGGCTCGGACGTAGTTTTGACCATCTATCGTCCAGCCACTAACGAGGAATTTGATGTGACTGTCACCCGCACACGAGTCGAACTCCCGACAGTCATCGCCACAACGTATGGCGACATTGGTTATTTGCAATTGCTCATTTTCAACGGCAATGCGACCTCTGCTCTTGAGCGCGAAATTGCGGCTATGCAAGCGGAAGGCATTAAGGCCCTGATTCTTGATCTGCGCAACAATCCCGGCGGGTTACTCGATCAGGCGGTTTCCGTTAGCGATCTATTTCTGGATTCTGGCGTGGTAGTTACACAGCGTAACCGTGATAGCAGTGAGCGTGAGTATAAGTCAGATGACGGTGATCTGGCTGAGGATATTCCACTTGTGGTGTTAATGGACAATGATAGCGCCAGCGCTTCCGAAGTGGTCGCCGGAGCTTTGCGTGATCGTAATCGTGCGATTTTAATCGGTCAAACCAGTTTTGGTAAAGGATCGGTGCAGCATGTCTTTGATCTCAAAGATGGCTCACAAATTCGTGTTACGGCGGCAGTTTGGTTTACACCCAATGAAACACCTATCGATGGGCAAGGATTAACGCCGGATATTGAAATCGCCGCCTCGACTTCAGGCGATGCTGCTGATCTGGATGACGATCCTTATGTGACTGCCGCTCTTGATTATTTTGAGGATCAATTCGGGATTCAGATTACACAAAATGTCAGTGAGTCTGAATAGTTGAGGAAATAACGTGGAAACGAAACGAAAAGTCGTATCAACCAACCGCAAAGCCCGCCATGATTACGAATTGCTCGATCCATATGAAGCGGGTTTGGTCTTGATGGGATCAGAGATTAAATCGATCCGCGCCGGGCGGGTCAATCTCCGTGAAGGTTATGTGCAGGTGCGCGATGACGAACTCTGGTTGGTCAATGTGCATATTGCTCCCTATGATCAGGCCGGTGATTTGGGGCATGATCCCCTGCGTCCGCGCAAATTGCTGCTGCACCGTAAGGAAATCAATCGCATTATTGCGCGGGTGCAAGAACGCGGTTTGACTATCATTCCCACCATCATGTATCTGATACATGGCCTGGTTAAACTTGAAATTGCGTTAGCACGCGGCAAAAAGCAGTACGATAAGCGAGACACGTTGCGTAAGCGATCCAGCGAACGCCAGATTAAGCGCGCTTTGCGCGAACACGAACGCGAATAATTAGAAAGCATCTCAACGATGGCCGACTTGTCTGGCAATTGGCCGGATTCCATTCGGGGTATCAACGATCTGCCGCGCGATCAAAAACACGCAATTTATCAAACGTTGATCCCCGAAACACTGCTCACAATGTGCGGTATTGATCCGGCCAATCATGCGATTCAGGCAGAATCGGCTGTCAGGCTGCGCTGTCCGATGGGCAGCAATTCCGTTGAAATCTCCGTATTCCATCATGCTGCTGCTGACCCCGTACTGTACCTTCACATGGGCGATACCTTTAATTACCAGTTGGCGGTTTTGATGGCAGTCGTCAATGATCCTGCCAGCCCACGTTTTAATGTGGATGTTGATGAAAACGGTCAACCGAACAATCTCGGCATCGAACGCCGTAACATCCCCGCCGAACTCAGCGCTAAGGAAGCAGGACTGGCCCCTGGTCAGGTGCGACGTGGTCTCCGTGTATTTCGCGCCGCGTTACCTATTTTTGAGACATTTGTCAGCAAGCTCCACCACGATCTATTTCTGATCGAACCCCTGTTTTACCATAATGCGATCATCTTCGAGCGTTATGGTTTCGCCTATACACGCGGATTGCAAAAAATGAAGACGATTCACCAGGAATTTCTGCTCGGTGGACCGCTCCGCGCGCGCCTTGATGAATCAACCCCTTTCCGCCAAGCGGATGCCTGGCAAACCATCTCTGGGCGCTCCTGGGCCATTCACGATGGCATTCTGGGTGAACCGCTTACTGATCTGCAAATGTATAAACGCATTGGTAAATACGCAGCGATTCAAACGTTCCCAGATGCAATATGGTGATGTAAGCCTATTATTACAGTTGATTTATTGACTCCTAAAAATAAATAGGGTTATCATACCGGTCACGATAACAAGTTAACTCACCCGTGATTGGTCATGGCAACCGATATTTTCTTAACGAAACAAACTGTGTTATCAGCTCTTAACGCGATGCAAACCGGAAACGCCCTCGGCGATCATCCTTTGTGTCATTTTCATAGTATACAAACTCACCTGGGAACCCAGCAGTTGTTAACCGGGGATGATGCCGTCTATCATGCTGTTTATCATCATCTAACTCAAACCATCACTACGCATTTAACCCGGCTGCGCCAGATTGCCGAACTCCCGATCCCTGATGTTGAATGCTCAAACTTCACTCCGGCGGGGGATTATCAGCACAATAACGAGGAACTTGAAGCCTGGAGCGTTTTGTATCACCGGTATGTGTGTATTAATCACAATTTATCCAACGTCAATTTTGCTGATCTGGTATCAGTTGAAGATCGCACAATACGCCGCCGCCTGAATGTTGGTATAACGCGGCTTATGCACATACTGGTGGATGATGAGCAGCTTTTTCGGCAGCAGCGCAAACGAGAGCATCTGTTACTATCACTGCCGACCCGTCATCCGCCTCGGTTATTTAGCAATGAATCGGTGTTTGTTACGAGTCATCATCTTCTTGCCGAGGCCGATTCGCCGCGCCATGTTGTGTTGTTTGGACCCTCTGGCGTCGGTAAATCAACGCTTGCTCAAAATCTGGCGTATGATCTGGTTACCAATGAATACTTTGACGATTTTTTGTGGCTTGAACCTAATGATCCAGCTTATCTACTGCCTGAGATTATTGCTCGGTTAGGCTTATCATCTAACAACGATACACTAGTTTCCCTTAATGTTCTGCGCGCCTATTTGAGTGAACATTCAGCCCTCTTTGTGTTCGACAATGCAGAATCGCTGCTTAATAATAGACACTGTGCCAATGTACTTGCTCCGCTCGAAAACGCATCAATCTTGCTAATTTCCCAACACGCGCCCCCACCTGATCTCCGCTGTTATACACTGGCTTTGCCAGAACTTACCCGCGAACAAGCTGTTGCTTTTCTGCACCACCTCACGCACCGATTAGCAGAACAAGATGTTCCGCATTGGATTGAGCGCATGGATGATATATGGCAGGCTGTTGGCGGCAATCTTCAGGCATTGAAATGGGTGCTTTATACAGCATATAGCTTGCCGTTAGATGTCGCAATTACAGGTCATGAAAGCCCTGATGCGCTCCTGATGCGCGTGTGGAATCAGCTTACACCTGTCGAACGTCGCATCATATTACTGCCTGTTTTGTATGGCAATGCGGGAATTGTTTATGAACACATTTTGCTCTTATCCGATTTAGCAGCAGCAGATGCTAATCATGCGATTGAATCTCTGGTTAATCAGGCTCTCTTGCTTCCGCATCACGAAGCGGATACCGTCTGGTACACCCTTCAATCTGCCAACTTCACGTCATTACTCAATCAGATCGGGCAGGGTTTGTTTATTGCAGCACATCATCCGGCGTTAGATTTCATCCGTCAGGCGATAGCGCGTTTTATCGCCTATGTTGCGCTTGAGACAAAGTTTGCGCCGCAAGCTATTAGCGTTCTCCGATTAGCGCATAAACTCGATCTTGATCCAGATGAACAATGGCACTATGCCTACAAACTCGCTGTCCCGATCACTGCCGAGGCTTTATGGCCCACCTGGTCTAACCAGTTACAGTTACTTTTAGACCTGTCGCTTCCCCCACATCGCGTTGCCTGGGTTCATTTTTCGCTGGGTGTTGCGCTGCGCTGGTTGGGGGAACTTGATAATGCACGTACTCATTTTGATCAAGCTTACGCTTATTATGTCGATCACGGCGATCCTATCGCCCATGCCGGTGTATTGATCGAATTAGCGGTTATCCATCGCTACCAACTCAACTGGGATCAGGCATATCATCTTGCTCAATCTGCTTTGCATAGCTACCAGCGTATTGAACATTCAGACGGCATAGTCCGCTCCCTGCATGAGTTAGCGCAGTTAACGCTTGAGGCTCAAGACCCTTACCAAACATTACGCTGGCTCAATACTTTGCCCACAACATGGACTCCTCGCACCTGGGGCATAGCGAGTCAGGCCCATTTACTGTTAGCTCAGCACGAGCGTGCTCTTGCCGCCGCCAATCATGCTTTTGCCGAGTTGCCATTATCTCATCCTAATGCTGGGCGTGTTGCCAATACAATCGGGCAAATTTACTACGAATCAGGCAACACCGCCGCCGCGATTAACAGTTTGGTGAGCGCCACTTTGTTATTGGGTGAAGGGAAAGATTTGCTTGGTTACGCGCGTGCCAGTAATAATTTGGCTGTTGCTTACATTGATGAAATAGAGCATATGGCGCGTGAACGTAATCCTGAAAATGACGATGATCCCGATGAGCAAGTTGAACATCTCCGGCGCGCTCGCCAAATCCATAATTTGCTCCATCGCGCGCGGGGTATTCAGGAAGAGGTTGGAGATGCGATGGGGCTGTTAGTTACCGAACAAAATTTAGCATGGTTTACTCAGCATTTCCCTGATCTTTAAAGCGCTTCTGGGATTGATTCTTGACAGTCTGCGTGGTATGCTAGACCGCACAGCAGCCGCCGTAGCTCAGGGGATAGAGCGCTAGTCTTCGGAACTAGGCGTCGTGGGTTCGAATCCTACCGGCGGTATAACATAAGCCTGGGCCGCATAAGTGGCACAGGCTTTTTGTATAAACGATTGTGGTTTGCGGTGAGATGATCAGTGACGGTTGCTCTGTGTGGATCACAATGTTACAATTCGTCGCGTCTTGTATTCATTTTAGCACACATGGTAAGGCTTGGATTGATGAGCAACAACGGCTCGAAGAAACGTAAACGTGTATTATCGGGGGTCCAACCCTCCGGCAATTTGACCATTGGAAACTATCTTGGCGCGCTCAAACAATGGGCACGCGAACAACATAATTTTGAGAGTTTTTTCTGTGTAGTCGATCTGCACGCGATCACCGTGCCCTTTGACCCTGACGAACTGCGCACCAAAACGCGCGAAGTCGCCGCCTTGTATATGGCAAGTGGCATCGACCCGGAAATTTCGACGATTTTTGTCCAGTCCCATCTGCCCGCCCACAGCGAATTATCATGGTTACTGAACTGTCTCACACCGCTTGGCTGGCTAAATCGCATGACACAGTTCAAGGACAAGGCCGCCAAACAACAAGCCGAGTCGGTCAGTTCGGGTTTGCTCAATTATCCGGTACTGATGGCCGCTGATATTTTGTTGTATCAGGCTGACGCCGTGCCGGTGGGGGACGATCAACGCCAGCATTTAGAGCTAACTCGCGATGTTGCGCAGCGTTTTAATCATATGTTTGGTGACACGTTCACTGTTCCCGAAGCCATGATCCCGCCGTCCGGTGCGCGAATTAAAGCGTTGGACGAACCCACCGCTAAGATGAGCAAAAGTCAGGTCGATTCGGAGTATCACGCCGCCTATTTGCTTGATCCGCCGAATCGTATCAAAAAGAAAATCATGCGCGCTGTCACCGATTCCGGGCGCGATATTGAATTCAGTACCGATCCTGAACGGGCTGGCGTGAATAACCTGCTGGAAATTTATCAGGCATTCACCGAAAAGAGCAGCGAAGAAGTTTTGGCTGATTTTGCCGATGCGCGCGGCTACGGTGATTTGAAAAAGCGGGTCGTTGAAGTCGTCAATGAAGGCTTGACTCCCATCCAGCAGCGTTATAATGACTTAACCAGCGAAGCGGGGTATGTAGACGAAATCTTAGCGAAAGGCGCAGAACGTGCCGCCGAGGTCGCTAATGCGACCCTCGAATTAGTGCGCGAGCGCATGGGGTTTCTAAAAGCACACGTATGATCATGTATGATGCGTAAATTGTGACAATCGGGGTAATCTGACGATGGCTGATGGGATGTTCGAACAGGCGCAGCATTTGCCACCTCTCCAAGGGTGCTTATACTGCCACACAGAAGGTTCAACTGTGCTGCGTCCTGGTCGAAAATTGCTCGGTTTTGGCAGTGATCTACCCATGCTCAAATGTGAACACTGCCGTGCTGTAGCGTTCCTTGATGTCGATCCCGATTACCCTGATTCGTGGCGTATACTGTATCGCCGATTTGACCAATCCCCGCGTTATTACTACGTCGCGCTTTATCTGGGCCAAGCGGGTTGGCTGTCGGCGAATGAAGCTTTGACCGCCAGCACGAATGGTTATGTGCAGCGCGCTCGCCTCGCTCAAACCCGATCTGGTGATTTGACGTGGCTCAGACCCGGTTCGCTGCGCCCACCGCCGCCGATGATGACCCCGGACGAAAAGGTATATTTGACGTTGCGCGCTGTGACCTTACAAGAAACCCCGCCCCCCGGTTTTCTTGTGCGTCCCGATCATGGCACAGTGCTTGATTCGGGCAAACTATACAT
The DNA here is from genome assembly GCA_016929355.1 of Anaerolineae bacterium. GTDB lineage: Bacteria > Chloroflexota > Anaerolineae > Aggregatilineales > Aggregatilineaceae > JAFGJA01. The sequence goes on from JAFGJA010000672.1 coordinate 15,371, forward strand.
CACCGATCAAAAACTACATCTACTCGGTCAGCGTCACGATTGGTCTTACGATCTAACCGATATTCAAGATATCAAGCATGACGATAAAGCCTGGTTAATTTATCTGGCGGACCAACATCATGTTCGCGGGTTGAATGTGGCCGATCAATTTGATGCCCAGTTGATCACCGCAGTTGTTAAAGCTCTTTGCCAATCTGAATTTATGTAGGATGAGTAAAAAATTACATTTTGCACTGATAATATGAGTCATATCGCCCAAAATATAAAAAATACTTGACAAGTTTTGACAAGTTTTTTATACTGTTATCAATAGTCCTTTACAGGACATCCCACCACCCCACCCGCTAGAGAGTCGCGTTTCCCCACACGCGACTCTCGATCTTTTTATACAAGGTATGTCAAGCCCGATTCCGCCGCGATCTCTATGGTTTTATAGTGAATGTCCACAATATCCGCAATCGACTTGGCATAGCCGCCTGCCATGACCACCGCTACCGGAATTCCCCGCACCTGACACGTTTGCATCACAAATTGATCTCGCGCCATCAACCCGGCTTTACTCACGCTCAAACGCCCCAGGCGATCACCAATATACGGATCGGCTCCGGCCAGATAAATGGCGAGATCGGCATCTGCCAGATCGAGCGCGCACGTCACTCCGGTTTGCCATGCGGCTAAGTAATCTTCATCTGCGGTATGATCGTCCAGTTCAATATCCAGATCACTTTGTTGTTTGCGAAACGGGAAATTCCGCGC
>JAFGJA010000127.1 GCA_016929355.1 Anaerolineae bacterium
CTGAACACAAGATCAAACACGTAGCAGTAATGCGTAATAGGACCAACCTGGCAAAGCTCATTACCAGGATACTCCACATTACCACCCGGCGCAGCGAAGTCAATCGCCGACTGACCATAGTTGCTGTAGTAAACGGGCGAATCCAGGAAAATATTCTCAGGATCGGTGGCCCAACCAATCGGCGCAGTCGCCGAAATGGTAAGGATATGTGGGGTATCCGAAGGCAAGTGCAGCCAATTCTTGTCGTGATCGCGGTCTGCACCATCATTACCGGCTGAAGCAATCAACACTGCGCCCTCGCTGTAAGCATAAGCGGCGGCACGGTTGAGCGCGGTGGTCAACGCGGCGGTTTCATTCGCATCGGGCGTCCGGGGGAAGTACGCACCAATGCTCATGGTGATGACATCAGCCTCCGCCTCACCTGCGGCATAGACAATCGCTGACAAAATCCAGTCAAACTCACCACTGCCTGCATCACTCAGCACCTTGCACAGCACCAATGTTGCATCTGGCGCAATCCCAATCGTACCGAAGCCATTATCGGCGGCAGCGACAGTACCAGCCGTGTGCGTGCCATGACTGTATGTGTCAGCCAACCCGTAGACCAGAGTTTCGCCCGGAACAAAATTCTTGCTTGCCGCGAAATCAATATTGGGTTCGAGATCGGGGTGATCGGTATCAAATCCGGTATCTAACACAGCCACGCGCACGCCTGCGCCGGTCACACCAGCCGCCCATGCTTCCGGCGCATTAACCGCATCATGACCCCATTGCAGGTCAAAGTAGAAATCATCATCACCAGAGAATGGCGGATTGCTAACCGTCGCAGAAATTGCCACCGGTTCCACTGGATCAACATTCTCAACTTTGGCGTTCATAACCGCATACTGCACGCCACTAATACCAGCCGCCTTGACTGCAAAATTAGGATCACTTGATGATACAGCGACAACACCGATTTCGGGAATGACGTTCGTGACAACGCCACCCGCCGCGACGATCTCAGCTTCTAATCCTTTAGCCAATTTGTTTCCATTGGCAATAACCAGATAGGACTGAGCTTCACCTTGCGCGGAAACGGAGAACAACGGAACCGCCCCAAGTAACAAAATAACAACTAACAAAAGGGTAACTGCTCGTTTCATGGAAACATCCTCCTAAAGATGTCGGTAGTGGCGACCTTCTGATTGATGCACTAATTTCCTCCTTGTTTACCCTCCTTCATAGAAAAAGAGTAAAGGAAAAGGAAAGGGCGTAAATGACAATCAATCAATTATTCGCAGCACTAAAAATAAGTGAGCATGAGAATACATGTTGTATTCCCACTAATGAAACAGATGATAACGCAAGTCGGCAATTTTGCAAAAAATCACGAGAGTTATTGGCCCCAATTTGGTATTAATTACCAAGTCCTCGCTCATTCCACATGCATTATTGTTTCACTTGAATTAAAGCCGCCCAAAATCCATCCTCAGCAGGCGTAACCAACCGTGCATAATTCTTCATGTCGAGCACTTCAACACTGATTTTATCCGCATCAAGCCATTGACTCTGGCGAATATCCAGCCACCGAACATTTAATGATCCCTTTGCGTCAGATACATCCAGCAAAACATTCCCCCCATCAGGGAAGAAGACCACATACTCCCGCCCCGGCTGCGCCATACAATGCGCCTCATTGCCGCTCCGATTTTGCAGCAAGTCATTATGCGCCTCACACGCAAACACATCGACTTCCTGTGTCAACATCCGCATAGAGCGGAGATGCGCCTGTGCAATTTCGCTGAGACCCAAGCCAGCAGGAGGCCGGTGAAACCGCGCAGCAGCCAGCCCACCCAAGACATTGCGCCAGAAGCGTTCTTGCCCATCTCGATTTGTACCATAACGTCCGGTGTTCGCTCCATAAATTTTGACGCTGTTCATGGGCCGGATATGGCCTGATGCCCGCACACGGCGGCACAATTCATGCAGGTTATCCCAATGCGCGTCGGCTGAATTATGGTTATTCTGTGAGCCATCGATAAATGTATACAATTCGGGATGAACAATAGTCGCCAGATGCTCATCGTCAAGAATGTTCCAGGCATCCCACATCTCAGTGCAATGCACCGGCAAGCCAGCCTCACCAGCTTGCTGCTGGATATAACGCGCCCAATATGCGCCCCACTCCGGCGATTCATTCGTTTCGTTATCCATGCAGTACAACACATTGCCGTATTCGAGCGCAATCGACAGCAAACGATCTACATGAATATGCTGGTATGGCAACAAAACTGTATTGTTGTCGAGCGCGGGAACCGAACGGAAAAATGCGTTTTCTTTCAGACCGGGGTGGGTGTTGATGTCAAGGAGCAACCCCGACTCAGCCGCCGTATAGTTACTATTATTCTTGGGATTGAATGGATTCAACTGCCAGGGCGCACGCGCAAAATCGAAGCGATCCCATACTTCAATTTGGACGATAATATCCCGCGCCGCACATAGTTCAAGAAAATACTCAAACTTGCGCCAATATTCAACACCGGGCTGGTTCAAATCATAAAGGCCAGTTATCGGATCACGCTCAAACGGCCAGACATCCCCTTCATCGCGGCTGGACAGGGTGCAGCGCACATAATTGCCACCAACAGCGTGCAACACATCTAACTGCGCTTCAATATCGGGAATCTGAAACAAATTATCTTCAACGCTGCCACCTAACAACAACACCGGCTGTCCTTTATACTGCCAATAAAATGGATTGTGTTGGTAAGGTTGAATCCGGTCTTGAACCCACATCAGGTATTCCTTTCGACTAAAAATTTACTATACTTGTCAGAGGGCATTATAACGCCAACATAGCGGCTTGTTAGATAATGCCGCGTGCGTTATAGTTTGCCAGACCTCGACACTCAAATCATACAGGAAACTCTATGGATATTCTCCTCATTTACTCCACTCCTAACCTCGGAGGGGCAGAAATCTATGCGCTGAACTATCTCAGTGTACTCAAAGATGAAGTTGAGTTTTTAGTTGTTGGCCCAGAGAACAGCTTTCTAACAACCGAAGCACGCGCACAAGGGATTGCCACGTTGGAAGTGCCGCTCAGTTATCCGCAATGCGATATAACTCAAGTGGTACAGTCCGCCCACCTCATTGAACGCTATATGAAACAACAGAATTTTCAGCCAACGCTGGTCCAGGTGCATCATTTACCCGCCGCGATGGTTGGCAGTTTGCTGGTCCGCGAATGCGACATTCCCCTGTTATTCAATCTGGATTCGGCATACATTCGGGAGACTTATCGTCAGTTTCTGCGCGTTGTGCCCAACTATGTCTTGGGGGGATCATACACCTGTCAAACGTATATTTTGGACAAGGCACTGCAAACGCCCGAACGTACCTTTGTTATGCCGGGTGGCATCGAGGTCAACCGCTTTCCGCCAGTGAGCGATCATACCCGATCTGCGGCGCGCGCTGCGCTGGAATTAAATGGCCGCCACACCATCATTGGGTTCGCTGCACGTTTAGTGCCGGATAAAGGTGTCATTCCAACGATTGAAGCGTTCAAATTACTGTTAGAGGATAGCGAAGTTAGCCACCGTCACGATCTGCGCTTGCTGGTGGCAGGCAGCGGCCCATTACAAAATGAACTCAAGCAATTTGCGCAGGCCAATGGATTAACTAACCAGTTGCATATCCTGGACAATCTCTCTCACGATCAAATGCCCGATTTTTACGCCGCGCTGGACGTTTTAGTGCTGCCAACACGCCGCGAAGGTCGTCCGCTTGTCGTGCAGGAAGCGCTTGTCAGTGGCGTGCCGGTTGTGGCGACTCCCGTGGGGGATATTCCATTGATGGTTACACATGGGATAAATGGTTATATCATTCCGGTTGCGCAGAACAACCATCATCATGATCCCCATTTGGAAAACATTATTGATATGGTATCACCTGAGCAAATTGCGGCAGGGATCAAAACAATACTCAACGAACCCCAGTTCCGGCAAAACCTGATCGCTTCAAATCAGGATTTTCGTGACGAATTTGACAACGTTGCCCAATCACAAAAACTGCTAGCGGTTTACGAACAAATTAAGGCACGCACCAAGCAATTCGTCTAGCAACCATAGGAAAAGGGAAAACCTAATCCGGATTCTTTTTCTCGCTGGCCTGTTTGCGCATCTCGCGCGCTTTGCCAACCAGGTCTTTGAAATATTCGGATTCCGTCACTTCTGCGACCTGTTGCTCCACACGCTGTTGGTCAATGATGATTTGCAGATTTTCGACCTGCCGCCGGGCTTCTTTCAAATCATCGCGCACCTGCTCAAAAATCCGTGCGTTAGAAATAGCAATCGCTGCTTGGCTGGCAAACGCGCTCAGAATCGGAATATCACTCGGCCTGAAAATGCCTTGCTCAATCCGGTTATCGGCGTACAACACGCCCACCACTTCTTCTTTTAGCAACAGGGGAATCACGATCAGCGAACGCAGATCGTGGCTGAATACGCTGCGCATTTCCTGAAACCGTTCATCATCCTGGGCATTGGTTGTAACCAATGGTTTTTGCGCATCAATCGCTGCCTGGATAATCCCCTGGCTAAACGTCACATCTTGTTCAGAGATCGTTTCCTGTTCCCAGTTACGCGCCGCTTGCACATGCAATTCTTCAGAATTCGCTTGGCGCAACATCAGGTAAGCGCGTTCAGCACCGGTCAGTTTAACAATCGTATCCATCACTTCCTCTAGAACCTGATCCAGTTCCAAAGAGGAGGTAATCAACGCTGATGTATGCGCCAACTCTTGAAATTGGGACAATTCACGGCGAACAGCCTGACCATTGCGCCCAATATTATCTAAACTATCCTGCAAGCCATGCACCATATCATTAAAATCGATGAGAATTTGAATCCCGCGTTTGTTCAAAACTTGAATTGTGCGATTGATCGCCTTACCGATTTGCTCAGTTTGATTAACCGATTCATTCAGGTAAGTTGTTAGTTCTTCGACGTGAGAGCTTGCTTCATATTCTGTCATGACCTGCTCCGACCCATTTAGCATCATTTATCCCAAACACAAGATTTAGTATAGAATTGTTTCAAGAGTTGTAGTTAACGAAGTGATCAATTGAGTACAGCAAAACAAAATTTATAAAATAACATCAGTTAGAATTAAGTATACCGCAATTCGTATCTTGCAAGCGAGTTTTTTCGCAGGAGAAAACAGCTTTATGCAGTATATTAGCCCTCAAGCAACACTTGAACCCGGTGTATTTGTGGGAAGAAATGTCGCCATTCTCGGCCCATGCATCATTAAACATGGTACGATTATTGAGGACAATTGTATTATTGGCAAACCCTCTCGGCTACAACTTGCCGATTTAGCTGCTCAACTAGACCAATCTAATGCCCCGATTGACTATCAAGTTTATGATAAACTGGTGAGCACATCAACCGTAATTGGTGAAAAATCATTAATACATAGTGGCACGATCATTTATTCTGGCGTCCAACTTGGGCGGGAAAGTATGTGTGAAGATCGGGTCGTGATTCGTTGGGATACAACGATTGGCGATTACACAAAAGTGCTGCGCAATGGCTTTGTGGGCGCTAAAGTCACCATTGGCGCGTATTGTCACATCGGCAATATGGTCGGCAACGATACGGTGATCGGGAACTATACCACCAGTTTTGGCGAACTGGTTCACCAATTTCTCGTGTTGGGTAGTGGCGAACAAACAGATACCTATAGCCAATATGACGTAGGGGGCAAAGACCCCGCTCCCTATATCGGTGATTATGTAACCATCGGCAGCAAAGCATTGGTGGTGGGGGGCGTAACTATTGAGTCGCGTTCATTTGTGGCTGCCGGAGCCATCGTCACCAAAGATATCCCTACCGGCACACTGGTCATGGGAACCAACCAACACCACTCAATCATGGATTTGGACGGCAGCCTTAAAGATAGCTATTTGTCAATTTTGGCATCAAGCAAACCTGATACCGATAAATAACCCGGCAGAGGCCAAAACCGCAAAAGGGATTTCATAATTATGATCGCTGAAAAGGAAATAAAAGGGTATGTACTACAAGAAGTGCTGGGGGAAGGTGGTTTTGGCGCAGTCTATCGCGCCTATCAACCTCTGGTTAAACGTGAAGTTGCCATCAAGGTTATTTTGCCCCGCCTCGCCAGCCAACCCGAATTTGTGCGGCGGTTTGAGGCCGAAGCGCAGTTAATCGCGCGCCTGGAACACCTGCATATCGTTCCCCTCTACGACTACTGGCGCGATCTATCGGGCGCGTATCTCGTCATGCGAATGCTGCGTGGCGGTAACTTAGAAACATCGTTGCGCCGGGGAGAACTATGGACATTGGACGACGTGGTTACGCTTGTCGATCAGATCGCCAGCGCCTTACACGTTGCCCACCAGAATCACGTTATCCATCGTGATCTGAAACCAGCCAACATTCTGCTAGATGATGAAAGAAACGGTTTTCTCTCGGATTTTGGCATTGCTACCGATTTTACCGCTCAACGCACATCCGATGAGGATGCCGCCGAAGTCGTGGGTACGCCAGCCTACATCACGCCGGAACAAATCCAAAGCGGCCAGATTTCTCCGCAAACGGATATTTACAGCTTCGGGATGGTGATCTTCGAACTGCTGACAGGTCGCCCGCCCTTTGTTGAAACCTCATCGTCAGATTTCATCGTCAAACACCTGACCGCACCAATCCCGAAAATCACGTCGATCAAACCCAATCTGCCCGCCAAGCTGGATGATGTTTTCGCCATTGCAACAGCCAAAGCACCAGAGGATCGCTTCCCTGATGTCCTGTCCTTTGCGCAAGCCTTCAAGCGCGCAGTGCGTGATACGCCGCGACCAGAAACAGAAACCGTCACCGATGATGAGTTTGATGATTTGATCGTCATCGCTGGTGATATTGAGCAATTTACCATCACCTCCAATATGCTCGACCTGGAAGCGCCAGACATCCATCTGGTCAATCCCTATAAAGGGTTGCGCGCGTTTCAGGAAGGTGATTCGAGCGATTTTTATGGACGCGAAGACTTAATCCGCACGCTGTTGGATCGCTTGCAGGAAAACGATCCTAACGCGCGTTTTCTGGCCGTCGTTGGCCCCAGTGGGAGCGGTAAATCGAGCGTAGTCAAAGCGGGCGTCATCCCGGCGCTGCGGCACGGCGCACTCCCCCACTCGGAGAAATTCTTCATTACCGAAATGGTGCCGAGTGTCGATGCCATGGTTGAACTCGAAAATGCGATCATGAGCGTTGCCATTCACCCACCTACCGACATCACCAACCGCCTGCGCGCCAGCCATGACGGTCTTCATCACGTCATCAACGAAATCTTGCCCCGTGACAATACCAGCGAATTTTTCATCCTGATCGATCAATTCGAGGAAGTCTTCACCCAGACCGAAGATAATGCGGTGCGTGTCCACTTCATCGAGAGTTTGCGTTATGCTGTCACCCATCCCGAAAGCCGGATGCGGGCGGCGATCACGATCCGCGCCGACTTTTACGATAAGCCCCTCCTCTATCCTGAATTTGGCGCCTTGGTGCGCAGCCGCACCGAGGTCGTACTACCGCTCTCCAAGGCTGAATTGCACGATACAATTGTCAAACCCGCCGAAAATGCCGGAGCCATCGTCGAAGATGATCTGATCACAGCGATCATCAACGATGTGAACGAGGAACCAGGCACGCTCCCCCTGCTCCAATATGCCCTGACCGAATTATTCGAGCGCCGCACCGGGCGCACCCTCACGCTGGAAAGTTACCAGGACAGTGGCGGCGTACTGGGATCATTGGCTCGGCGCGCCGAAGAACTTTATGAGGAAATGGACGACGAACGCCGCGAAGCCATCCGCCAACTCTTCATGCGTCTGGTCACACTTGGCGAGGGCACTGAGGATACCCGGCGGCGCGTGTTATGGTCCGAACTGGCCTTTCAACGCGAACATGATGATCCGTTGCAGCATGTTCTGAATGAATTTGGCCGCTATCGCCTGCTGACCTTCGACTCCGACCCGCAAACACGCGAACCTACTGTCGAAGTAGCCCATGAAGCATTGATCCGGCAGTGGCAGCGCTTACGTGATTGGTTGGAAAACAGCCGCGAAGATATTCGCGCCCAACGACGATTAAGCAACTCGGTCAACGAATGGAAAAATGCCAACGAGGATGTGAGTTTCCTGGCTGACGGTGTGCGGCTGACTCAATTCGAGATGCTGCGCGACTCTGAAAACATTGTATTGACCGGTGAAGAAACAGCCTATATTCGCGCCAGCGTCGATTTGCGCGAAGCCAAAGCCCGCGAAGAAGCCGCACGTCAGGCCCGCGAAGAAGCTTTGCGCGAACGAGTACGCCGCGTTTTGATGGGCTTGGTGGCGGTGTTGACAGTTGGCATGATAATTGCGGGCATTTTGGCCTGGTTTGCATTCCAAAAACGCAATGACGCCCTTGATGCCCGCGATGCTGCCGAACGCAAAGCGCAAGAGGTGCGCAGTTTGGGATTAGCGCAGGTTGCGGGACGCATTCCGCGCGATGGGGATACACCATTCGAAGCGATTACGCTGGCAATGGAATCAGTTCTGCTCGAAAACCCACCCGCCGAATCACAACGGACGCTGACCAACGTTGTTTGGCAACCGGGCGCGCTGCATCGCCTGACCGGACATACGGATTTACTGTGGAGTGTAGCCTACAGTCCCGACGGGTCCATGATTGCCTCAACCTCAAGCGATCAAACGATACGAATCTGGGACGCCGAAACCGGCCAACCGATTCAGGTGCTTAATGAAGATAAAAACGGCCATACCAATGGGATCGTCGCGGTGAATTTCAGCCCGGATAACACGCAGGTTGTGACCGGATCATGGGATACCAATGTGGTTGTCTGGAACCTCGCTGATGGTACTATCGCTTATACCACCGCCGATACTACAGTCAGCCCGCAGCAGGGTGTATACGGTGTGGCCTTCACCCCGGATGGTGAAGACATCATTATCACGTCCGAAGACAGCAAAGTCTATCGCTGGCATCTTGCAACCAACGCTGTGACCGTGTTAGGTACGCACGACGCCAAAGTGTATGGTTTGAGTGTTCGTGACAACATGGCGATGACGGGTTCGTTTGATGCCACAGCCCGATTGTGGGATTTAACCACTGGCACGTTTTCCCAACTCGATAATGACGGTAAGGGTATTTTCTCAGTCGCGCTCAGTCCCGATCACACGCTGGCCTTAACCGGCACAACCGAAAGTGTGGCCCAGTTATGGGACGTGAATGAAGGCACAGTCCTGCTGGAAATTGCAGACTTACCCGGTTCGGGCTGGGTCCGGTCCGTTAATTTCAGTCCCGATGGCAGCCAGTTTTTGATCACCATTGAAGATCATTTACTGATTTACGACACGAAAACCCGCGAACAACTTTATGATTTCCAGGGACACGACGGACAAATACGCGCCGCCGCGTTTAACCTGGATGGAACCCGTGTCGCCACCGCGTCGGCGGACAAAACGGTCATCATCTGGGATGTGCAATCAGTCGATCAGCCCCGCGCGGCCATTCGTGAATTTACGCCGCTTGCCAGCCCAGTAGACAGTATCGCGTTGAGCGCAGATCGTCAGTTCGCTTTCTCCGGCAGCCGGGATGGACTGATCACGCAATGGGAGATAGCAACGGGCACAGCCACGCAGCAGTGGGCCATCAACGCCGATGAGTTCCCCACCGAAATATTCAGCCTGGCAAGCAGTCCGGTTGATAACACGCTGGCCTCTGGCGCGGCAGATGGGAGTCTGATCCTGTGGAACACCGCCGACATGACCGAAATTCGCCGTTTTGCCGGATTCAATGTTCCGGTGCGCAGCATCGCCTTTAGTCCCGATGGCACGCAGATCATCGCCGCCGGGGGCAATCTGATATTGGGCGGAGATCGCCAGGAAGACAACACGATTCGGCTGTGGGACGTAGCCACTGGAAACGAAATACGCCAGTTTACGGGGCATATCGCGCCTGTACATAGTGTCGCCTTCAGCCCTGACGGCACGCAGATTCTATCAGGCGCAGAAGATGGCAGCGTCAGTTTGTGGAAGGTTGAAGATGGCACTGAAATTCGCCGCTTCACCCGGCATTCCGGCCCGGCATACGATGTCACCTTCAGCCCGGATGGGTCCACCCTGCTAACTGGCGGTCACGATACGCGCGTCATCTGGTGGGATAAAGCTACCGGAACGATCAAAGCGGAATTGACCGATCATCAATCGCCGGTGCGCAGCGTGGCCTTTAGTCCTGACGGAACACTCGCCTTGAGCGGGTCTGGCGAACCGCGCAGCACCGTCACTCAGGACTACTCGATTCATCTCTGGGATTTGCAACTCAATACGGTTGAATCGATTCGCCAGTTCAAAGGACACGCAGGCCCGGTCTATGACATTGAATTTGTCGCCAGTGGGCAGGCGCTTTCCGCCGCTTATGACGGGCAATTGATTCTCTGGCAGGTCCAAACACTGGATGAACTGATCGGCTGGGTGTATGACAATTACGACGTGTATTGTTACGAGGGAGAAGGCTTCGCCAACGATAAAGCAGATTGTATCTCAACCGAAGCAACCACAAAAACCACCGTTGAAGAAGTCACGGAAACGCCGGTTCTCGCCATGAACGCCGAAGGGCAATGTCGTGTCTCGCTAGACCCAACGGTAGAGAATCGCACCGTATCAACAACAGACTACCAACAAAACGGTCCCTACACCATTGGCTTTAGCAATGCCGCCACGCCGTATTCTGATGGTGATGCGTTGGTCGGAGCCTGGATACAGTATTGGGCCGATCAAAATGATGACATTGCGGAACTGGTGTATCTGGATGCCACCGCACAAACAACTAATCCAGAAGAGGTTGTCGCGCAGCAAGTGACCGACATCGAAGCCTTGATCGAACAAGATGTTGATCTGATCATTGTCAATCCAACTGAACTCGGCACAAAAGACCAGTTGATCGCCCCACTCCAAACTGCGATGGAGAAGGGCATTCCGGTAGTCATCACGCACAAGATGGTAAATTATACCTCAGGCGATGGCTTTGACGACTTTGTGAGCTATGTCGCCCCGGACTATCTCCAGGTGGGTTGTGTGATGGCGCAAGAATTAGTTGCCTTGCTTGATGGCGAGGGGACGATCATGATCCTGAGCGGAATCAATTTAGCACCTAGCCGCGAATGGCAGCGTAACGGCGCGTTGGCCGTTTTCAATAAATATCCGGGCATCGACGCCCCCGTTGATTTGCCGACGAACTATGATCCGGCAGTTGCCATTGAACAGGCGGATAAATCAACATCTCGTTTACTACGAGGCATGTGGGCCTATCCCGCCGAGATGGGACTCATCACCGAAGAACGGTTGCTTGAACTCGGCTTGCCAGTCCTGCCTGCTGTAACCGGACAAAGTGCCGACTTTGCCGACTTCATGCGCGATCAGGGCATTGAATTCACTCAGGTTTGGGTTTCGGCTGATGCCATTGCCCAACAAACCATCGCCACCGCGCTCTCGATCCTGAAGGGTGAAGATGTGGATCACTTTGTCGAAGTTGACTTTAGCATTATTCAACCCGAAGACGGATGGCTGGGTGATTTTGACGGCTTACCGGAAGCGTACTGGCCGGATGTGACCATCGGGGAAAACGCGGACTAACACACGAGACACGTCACAACCATGCGGTGCAGAATATCCAGCTTATCATGTTCATCAATTCTGCGCCGCATTTTATCCTATAATGAATCGTATATCATATGACAAATTTGCTGAGTAACCTGTTCAATATCCGCCGTGATGAATGGCGGCGTTTTTCCGTAGCGAGCCTCATGGTGTTCAGTTCGATCTTTGGTCTGGTTTGGGCTGAAAACACCCTGCGCGCCTCATTTGTGGTCGCCATTGGCAATGAATATATCCCATTTATCTTCATCGGGGACGCGATCATTATTGTTATTTCCTTCGCGTTCTATTCATTTTTCGCAGACCGGTTTTCTAATGCGAGCATCCTGATCACGGCCAAACTGGGGGCGGCAGTCATGGCACTTGTGGGATTGGGGTTAAAACAGGTCGCATCGCCGCTCATCACCTACTCGTTCCTGTATTATCTACTGCGCAGTTCCTCAGAGATCGTCAGCAATCACTGGGGAACCTATCTGGCGGATTATTATGATACGCTGGCCCTCAAACGCATTTTCCCCGCGCTGGCGGTGGTGCTGCGCCTCACAGCCATGACTTCCGCGCTCACCCTTCCCCTGATCAACAGCGTAGCCGAACAGAATGTGATCCTTCTGGTCTGGTGTTTTACGCTGGTCGTGAATGGAACCGCCGCCATTGCCATGCCGTATATTGCTGGTCCGCCTACCACGACGATGGATCGCCCCGCAGAACGCAGCCAGAAACGCGCCTCCTACCTGGAAAATATGCGTAATGGGTTTTCGTTCGTATCAGAATCGGGCTTTCTCCGCGCCTTTTCTTTCATGTCGATCATGATGATGCTGGTCCTCGCCATGCTGAACATCGAAATCTCGAAATTTCTGAAAGAATCGTATGCCAACGACGAAACGGCTATTGCGAATTACACGGCGCATGTAACCGTCATCGGCGGGCTGGTGATGCTGCCGTTTCAGATGTTCGTGTTCAGCCGCATTGTCTCCCGTCTGGGCGTAGGGCGAACCAACTTAATCTTCCCCACCCTGACCGCCATCCTGAGCGGCGTCTTTTTGGGATTTTCTTCCCGTTTGCTGGCGGGTCTGATGTATTTCAACAATACCTCGCTCAATGTGGATATTCGCTCGACGAATGACGAATTACTCTATAACGCGGTTCCCTTGCGGGTACGCGGACGAACACGCGCCTTTATCAGTGGCATTGTTGAACCGATTGGCACACTCCTGGGTGGCGGGATTCTGCTGCTGTCATTCATTTACAACAGTCCGGCCCTCACCGGTCTGATTGTCGGTTTTGGTATCCTTTATATTGTCAGTGCGGCCCTCGTTACGCGGCGGTATTCTCATGCGTTGATCAGTCTGCTAAAAAATGAAAATTATTCCCTCATTCTGGATGCCGGGACCGATTTAGTGTTGGACAGCGCCGCGCTTAATTATCTGAAAACGCAATTGGATAACAATCAGGACGATGACGCCAAAATTTTCCTGGCCCGTATCATTTGTGAAGCGGCGGGCACGGATGCAATTCCCATTATGAATGACCTGCTGACAAACGGCAGTTCAGCCGTGCGCGCTGGAGTCATTGACATCCTGGTCAATGCGAACATTCGCGGGCGCGATCTTGAGGCCACATACAGCGTTTTGATCCATGACGATGATCCTGATGTGCGCAAAGCAGCCCTGGTTGGTTTGGCACATATACTCGGTTTCAATAACCGCGCGTACCAAGCACAAGCGCTCACCCTCTTGGCTGATCCCGATGTCAGTGTCCAGGCGCACGCGCTGCCCGGCCTCCTGATCGCCGAAGAACAACCACAGCGTAGTCGCGCTATCGCCAGTTTGAAAAATTTGCTTTCCTCGGAGGACCCCCAAATACGTGAATTGGGCATCCAGGCCGTAACAGAAACCAAATCCCCAATCTACGCCCGGTTACTCGCTCATGCGTTAACTGATGAAGCGGATAACGTTCAATTGGCTGCCATTGAAGGACTACAGAAAATCGGCCCCTCGATTGCCACCAATCCTGAAACGCAATCGGATGTTTTAAAACACCTACCATCCCTGGTTCAGACCGAAACCAGTGCCAATATTCGCGTGTTAGCCGTGCGCATTTTGGAATGGCTGACGGACGCGCAGCCGCTTCTTGTCGACGCGCTCTCCGACCAGAATCCGCGCGTGCGAAACACAGCAGTCGAAACGATCTCGCGCATCGGCAAACCGGCGGTTGGCATCGTGGAACCGGTGCTGCACGCGGAAAACATCCAACTGCAAAAAATGGCAACTGTTGCCCTCGCGCAGATTCAACAGAGCCAATACGAACGCTTGATTGATAATTATGCACGCGCCAATCTCAAGGATATTTACACGAATTATGCCCGTTTAGATGCCCTGAGCGCCCTACCGGAGCATCCCAGTCTGGACATTCTGCGCAGCACGATCCGTGAACACAACCATGAATTGCGCGATGAAATTTTCTATATGTTATCCGCGATTCATTCCGGTGATACGATGAAAATCATCGTGGAAGCGCTCAACAGTGGCGATCCACGCAGTATCGCCAACGCAACCGAGGCGCTTGATTCACTGGTAGCGGCGCAAATTAGCAACTTGCTCCCGCCCCTGTTTGATCAACAGCACACTGATTCCGATCTGGCGGAGATCGGGCAAAAACACCTCGCGCTCACCAGCCCTGCCCCCGATCAGGTCATCCGCGATCTGCTCAGTGATGATCAAATCCCCTGGGCACGATTGATCACGTTTTTCGTGTTGGGTGAAATTGGCGCAACGCTGCGCCAAGCCAGCACACAGCAAAACTGGCAAGCGCTATTGGCTGATGAACCTGAAACTAAAAACAATGGTCAATTATTCACGCTAGACGAAATCCGCGTCATGTTGCGAGTCGCGGCCAACGATCCACAGCATCACATTCGGGTTGCTGCCCGCGCCGCGCACCGCCTGATTGATGGCAAAGATATTGTGAGGGCCGCACATGAGGCCAGCGAACAGGTGCTCTCCCTGGTTGAACGAATCATCTTCCTGAAAGGCATTCCCTTTTTCTGGAATATGACGATCAAACAACTGGCGACGCTGGCCTCGGTCTGCGAGGAAAAACTTTACCCTGAAGATAGCGTTATCTTCGAGCAGGGTGTGCCGGGCGGGACGCTATATGTGGTGGTCAGTGGGCGCGTCGGCATCGAACGGCAGAGTCAATCCTCGACGGCCTCGGCACGGCTGCGCACAGTTGAAGACCGCGCCTACTTTGGCGAATCCACTTTGTTTGATAACAGCCGCACGACCACATCAGCCATTGCAGTTGTTGATACCTTTACCATGCACCTGCACCATGCACCTCTGGTGGAACTGATGCAGGAATATCCTGATATTTCGCTGGAATTGCTCAAGGTGATGAGTCACCACATCCGGGTTTCAACCGATCAGTTAGCCGAGCTATCGCATCGCAGCGAAAATCGAGCTAAGAATGTATTAAGCAAGTTGGATTGAGGTAATCGCCATGCTCTCTGTAATTGAAAAAATGATCTTTCTCAAAAGCGTGTCATTTTTCAGAGAAATGACCGTGAATCACCTGAAAACATTAGCCTCGGTGTGCGAGGAAATGTTATTTCCTGAAGAAACCACTATTCTGAGTGAAGGCGATCCCGGCGGCACACTATACATGATCGTGAGCGGGCGCGTCAGTATTGAACAGACCAACGCGGTAAGGCAATCGTTACGCCTGAATTTACTGGAAAGCCGGGGGCATTTTGGCGAAGATACGTTATTTGATAACAGCCCCTCCCCCACTTCCGCTATCACTCTGCAAGACACCTTGACGCTGCAAATCAGTCACCAGCCATTAGCCCTACTGATGCAGCAATATCCTGGCATCGCGTTGCATTTTCTCCAAACACTCAGCAAGCGAATGCAGGCGATTGACGAGCAAATTGCCGATCTGTCTCGTGCTCATTCACGCCCGATGCATAAGGTCTATGATAAGCTGGATTTTTAGCTGTTTGAATGGGGTTGCGCCACGATCAGATCAGGCTATATAATAGGGTTAGCTGATGAAGATGTGCGTGCATATCTTCCCCTGCGGTGTCCAGTGCGCGCTGGACACCGCTTCTTTTTAGGAAACTACCCCACATCAAGAGGCAATTGTACCGTCAAGGTCCCAGAGGTCTTCCCAACCTGCCGCGCTTTCCCACAAAAACACTTGCCCTTTGATCAGGCGGCAGTTTTTGTCGATACCGGCAATAGCGCGCATATCATCAGCAGTGAGCGGCGGGGTCGTGGCACATGCCAGATTGATCCGAAATTCATTGCGCCGTACCGAGAAGGGAATCGGAACCTGACCGCGTTGCACAGCCCACTTAACACAAACCACTGCCGGGTGAATGCCTAACCGTTCTGCAATAGTGACAATCACCGGGTCTTCAATGTCTACCGTATCATCGGGCGTCATATCACGATCCGGGCGCGTGGGCGAACCAATCGGGGAAAAGCCAATCGGCACAATGCTATGATCCAGGCAGTAATGGAAAAGTTCCGGTTGCTGGAAATGGGGATGAAGTTCCATTTCATTGGCCGCCGGTTTGATCGCCGCGTCGCGCAGCACGAGGTTCAGCTTGGGGATCGTCATATTGGATGTGCCGATATGTTTCACCAGTCCCATCTCAACCAATTTTTCCATTTGCCGCCACGTCTTCATATAGTTCGCGTGGATATAGGGCTTGGCATGGGGATCGCGCGAATCAACATCAACCCCCGGTGCGTGATAATTGGGAAACGGCCAGTGAATCAGGTAAAGATCGAGGTAATCAAGCTGCAAATCCTTGAGCGTTTGCTGGCAAGACGGAATCACATCTTCCTCATCATGTTTATCATTCCATAGTTTTGATGTGACCCACAATTCCTCACGCTTGATCAGGCCGCTATCTAACACGCTGCGAAATGATCCGCCGATCAAGTGTTCATTACCGTACACGGCGGCGCAGTCAATATGACGATAGCCGAGCGCAATCGCCTCTTTGACGGCGGCTGCAATATCTTCACCGGAAAAACGATCTGAACCGAACGTTCCCAAACCCACCGCCGGAATCTTTGCGCCTGTATACAACGTGCGTTGCGGCACTTGCGCGGGATCAAGGCTATCGGATGCAATTGTAAATTTCTGATCAACCATATCTTCACTCCCTCGTAATGTTGTATGTAACTGACAAAGCATCATAACCCAATTAGACAGCCGGAGCAACCGGGCACACAGGCATACCTCACACCTCCCCCAGCACAGGCACTTTCAAATAATCAGCCGGGACAAACAACGATCCCTCAGTCGTTCCCTGTGCTACCGTTTTTTGCAGCGTTTGATCCAGTTCAGCCACAGTGAAGTGACCAGCAAAATAGTCCTGAAACGCCCCGACAACCGCGCGCACAATCGCCGGTGTTTCATGCACAAACTCCAGGCGGTAATGCACGATGCCGCTATCAAGCATTTGATCAAAATACTGACTCGCAACCTGGACTTCTGCGCCAAAAACCGTATTACGACAGCCGACATCAGCCATCACCGGATGAGCACGCCCCTGTACATCTCGCAGAGCGACACGGTGTTTTTCGCACGGTTGACCGCAGTCCGCTTTACTTGTGCCCCGCGATAGAAACCGGCAGAATACACAATGCTCGGTATGGAATACAGGCAGATGATGGAACGCGATCACCTCAAACCGTGCGCCGCCAATCCCCTGTGCTAACCGGCAAATCTGATCGGCGTTTAAATCGTGCGTCGGCGCGATACGTTCAATACCTAACTTGAAATACGTATCGGCTGTGATCTGGTTGGCGACGTTCAAACTGAAATCACCGATCAACGCGTGCTGGTGACGCCCTTGCAGCGCCTCTAATAAGCCACCTGACCGGATCACAAGCTGGCAATCCAGACGCAGCAAGAATTTGACAATCGACTCTTCCTGCGGCTTGAGAATACGCGGACTCGCAACCCGCGCGGTGATCCCGGCATCTTTAATCTGCTCAACAGCCGCCCGAAGTCCGTACAGATCGAGATAATCAAGGGTGATGCTGGCCGGGTTCAAGTCAAGGA
The DNA here is from genome assembly GCA_016929355.1 of Anaerolineae bacterium. Lineage (GTDB taxonomy): Bacteria > Chloroflexota > Anaerolineae > Aggregatilineales > Aggregatilineaceae > JAFGJA01. Next base: position 17,798 of record JAFGJA010000127.1, read on the forward strand.
CAACGTCTAACTGGGCAGGCGTGCGCACCAACAAATGAAGTTGAATCGCATCCGATGAGGCAGGGGGTTGATGTGTCACCGATGATAACACGCGATCTAACGTATCAAACGGATCGTGAATGGTATAACCGGGTAATGCTGCTTGCTGCTCACTGAGTTGTTGCACGGCATCCTGCCGCAGACGGTTTAATAATGAACTCGGTACAAATGGCTCGCCAACAATCTCCGCTTGCAGCATTTCGAGTTGATACGCCGTATTGCCCAGGCGGTCAAGCTGGTTACGTAAAAATTCAACCGTCACGCCATGATTATTCGCCGGGGCCAAGTCATCATCCGACGTAACTGTCACCTGTCGGGCAGGATTTGCACTCAACTGCCAGGTCATTTTTAGCGGCTGACCGACTGTGGCATACACCTGCACCTGCACCGGCTGTTTAGCTACCAGCGCATTAGCCTGGATAAACGGTTTAGCGGCTTTGTTGGTGTTCATATCAGACGTGCGCCACACCCAATCGCCGGGACGGATACGGCCAAAGTCGATAGCCCGGTTGCCAAAACGGAGTTCAAGCTGATCGCCAATTTGCTTAACGGCATACACATGCCCACCCTCTTCGACCAGTTCAGGACTGCGCCAATCGGCGGCATCAAAGACAAGGCCATCCCCCGCTTTGAGCGGCGCTATTGACTCACTATCCGTTGGCGTAATCAGGACACGATCTGCATATACCTGCGTCACCCGACCACACAATACCCCTCGGTGGCGCGGTGATCGCCCGACAACAACAGCTTGATGATTAGTCCCGGTCAGGAAAAACGGCCCCCTGCCCCTGGAATACACCTGTTCCAGTTCGATCTCATCTTGAGGAGTTAATGTCGAGGGATGGTTTTTCCACGCCGCATCAACGGCCCGACGGTAAGCGTGTGTCGTCAATGCAACATAGGTTTCGTCTTTATACCGCCCCTCGATCTTGAGCGATGCAATCCCAATATCAACAATTTCCGGGATTTGGTGCAGCGCATACAGATCGCCCGGCGAAAGCAAATAGCGCACATCACCTAACGGCGTGAGTACATCATCCACCAGCAGGTCATAGGGCAAGCGGCACGCCTGCGCACATTTGCCCCGGTTGGCGCTGCGCCCGCCCCAGGCTTCGGACGAAAAACATTGGCCAGAATACGATACACACAACGCCCCATGCACAAAAATTTCCAATTCACAATCCGTCTGGGCACGGATGGCGCGAATCTCTTTTAACGACAGTTCTCGCGCCAACAGCACCCGACTCACACCAAAACGCTGCGCTAATGCGATCCCTTCTGCGCTGGTAATGCTCATCTGGGTGCTGCCCAAAACCGGCATAGTGGGGGCGATCTGGTGCGCCAACTGCGCCACACCAATATCCTGCACGATAACCGCATCCGCGCCCGCCGCCGCGATCTGTTCCAGCGTTTTGACCGCCGCGCGCAGTTCGTGATCAAACACCAACGTGTTAAAAGTCACATAGCCCCTGACCCCGCGTTGGTGCAGGGTGCGCATGGCGTTAGGCAGTTCGCCCAGCGTAAAACCCACCTTAGCACGCGCCGAAAAATGGTTCAGTCCAAAATAAACAGCATCGGCCCCGGCTTCAATCGCGGCGTGAAGCTGCGGCCAATGCCCTGCCGGACTCATGATTTCGGGTTTTATAGTCATCGTCGTTAACCAAACATCAGTGATCAGTCACGTATGCAAAACTAATCCCCGCATGACAACGGGGATTGGTAGTTTAATTATATGGATATGCGCCGCCTGGCGGCAATAACGTTTAGCGCTTGCGGGTCAAATACACGTCCACAAACACTGCCACGACCAGCACAATCCCCTTGAGCACGTAGACATACGCTGGCTCAACATTGGTAATTTGCAAACCATTGGTCAAGCTCGCCATGATCAACGCCCCGATCATCGTCCCAAAAACAGTGCCAACCCCACCTAAGGTGGATGTACCACCCAGGATACACGCGGCAATCGCATCGAGTTCGTACCCGTCACCCGCCGAGATCGTTCCATAACCTACCCGCGACGCCAGCGTCACGCCCGACACGCCGCAAAGCAAGCCCATCAACACGAAAATCAGAAAGATATTCCGGTTGATGTTGATGCCGGACAACTTCGCTGCCTCACGATTGCCACCAATCGCATAGGCATAACGTCCGAAGCGGGTATTGTTCGACATATAAGTCACAATCAATGCCACGATGATCAGCAGTAAGACCGGATTCTGAAACCCCCTATATTCATTAACCCGGTAAATGTATACTAAGACCAACACCGACAACCCAATCACTTTAGCCAAATCTGTGCCCAGGGATGGCAAATCAAAATTATACTGGCGCTTCTTCTGACGACCACGAAACATGGTAAAAAACAAGACCACAATCGTCAGTCCGCCTAGTATCCACCCCACTTCGGAGGACATATATCCCTGCGAGATTTTCGAAAACATGGGCTGGTTCGCTGGGATCGTTTTGCCTTCGGTCACGAGCAAAATCGCACCATTCAGCAGCCACATACTACCCAATGTCACGATAAACGCGGTCACACCCAGGTAGGCAATGATGTAGCCTTGAATAATGCCGTAGCCTAAACCAACCGCAAGCCCGATGAGCACCGAGAGACTGGCGACCAGCAGTTCATTGTCTCCAAAATAATCAGTCAGATAGTTAGACTGAAAGTATGCCACAACCACCGAGACAAACCCCGCCAACTTACCAACGGACAGGTCAATGTTGCCGGTTACAATCACCAACACCATCCCCACAGACAGAAACGCCGTCGTGGTCATCTGCCGGAACAGGTTAGAAAAGTTACGCGGGTCTAAAAACAGACCGTCCGTTTCATTATAAAAATAGGCCCAAATAGCAATCGTGGCTAAAATGAGCGTGTAGGTCTGAATATTGATACGGAATTGTGTTAATATCGTCTCAACCCACTTAGGCCGCTCTGAGGGTTTAACTTTTGCTGTGCTTGCTGCACTCATTGAAAACGCCTTTCAAAAACTAAAAATGAGAGCTACTGGCGGATCAGACAGTTTCAGTCACACCATTTTCAGTGGCGACATTGGTCGCCAACGCCATAATTCGCTCTTCCGTCGCCTCTTTAATATCCAGAGTCTCTGTCGAACGCCCTTCACACATCACCATCACGCGGTCACTCATGCCCAGCACTTCTTCGAGTTCGCTTGAGATCATGATAATCGCCATACCTTGCTCGGCCAGATCGTTCATGAGCTTGTAAATCTCATACTTGGCGCCCACGTCAACGCCGCGTGTGGGATCATCCAAAATTAATACTTCGGGTTTAGACATCAGCCATTTTGAAATAACCACTTTTTGCTGATTACCACCCGATAACGAATCAACCGGTACATTCAAATTAGGAGCCTTAATGGACAAACTGTTCGCAAATTCCAGGCTGGCGGCTAATTCAGCATCACTATCGATCCGCATAAACCCGGCAAATTGATCGAGATTGGGCAATGAGATGTTTTTAAGGACCGATTGCATCAAGACCAAGCCATGTCGCTTGCGATCTTCAGGGATCAAACTGATCCCGGCCAGCATCGCCTGACGCGAATTTTTGAGATGCAGTTCCTTCCCGTGTAGGCGAACTGATCCCGAAGTGATTTTGCCATATTCGCCAAAAATAGTCATCACCAATTCGGTACGGCCCGACCCCATCAGCCCGGCAATACCCAGAATTTCACCTCGGCGTACATCTAAGGTCACACCATGCAGCACTTCACGGCTTCCGGTTGGCTCACGGGCATACAGGTCCTCAACTTCAAAGATCACTTCACCCGGCACATGCTTACTGGAGGGAAAACGCTCCGTCATTTCGCGCCCCACCATATAACTAACAAGTCTCTCCACGCTCAGACTTTCAGTAGGCTGAGAAGTAATCACCTGACCATCACGCAAGACCGTAATGGTATCAGCGATACGGAAAAATTCCTCTAGTTTATGCGTAATGTAAAAGCAGGTCACTCCATGGTCTCTGAGGTTATCCAGAATATCCATCAATTTATCAATTTCAGCCTCAGACAACGCACTGGTTGGCTCATCTAGAATCAACACCTGTGCATTTTCCGAGAGCGCTTTGGCAATCTCGGTCATCTGTTGCTTGCCGACCCCCAGATTTTGCAAAATGTCCTGAGGCTGGATATCTAGATTATATTGGGTGAGCAGTTCACGGGTATCCGCATAAAGCCGATCCCAGTTGATACCGTACACTTCAACCGGCTCTTTGCCCAGGTGGATGTTTTCGCCAACCGTCATGGTGGGGATCAAAGTAAGTTCCTGGTAAACAGTGGCAATACCTTGATTAGTTGCCTGACGAATCGATCCCCCTTCCAGCCTGAGTTCCTTCCCCTCGTACCAGACCGTACCTTCATACGAGTTAGACGGGTAAACTCCAGACAGGATTTTCATCAGCGTGGACTTGCCTGCACCATTTTCACCGCAGAGACCATGAATCTCGCCGCGCCGCACCTTAAACGATACATCCTGCAAAGCAACTACGCCAGGAAATCGTTTGGTAACGTTTTCAAATTCGAGAATATAGTCAGTTGTGTCCGTATTCATAACAATTTTTCCTTACTTCGCAAAAGGACTTCCCTGCATGTGGGCTTTCTCTACAGGGAAGTCCCATTCGTTTAGTTCACCAACTTTGTCATTGTGTATCGTTCGCGCCAAACTTCAGCGAATAATACCCAACAGTTGGTAGCTCATGCCAATCTTACTCTTCGGGAACGGGAGGACGTTCTTCTTCGGGGATGTCACGGTAAACATCGTCGTAAGCCTGGAACCCACTGACGACAACGAGGTCGTACACATTGTCAGCATTAACCTGTTCCACCGGCAGGAAGTAGGCCATCACGGTGCCTTCCAGTTCGGGGTCATTGGTCAATTCGGCCATCGTGTATTCTTCGAGGCCAAATTCTTTACCTTCACCCTTGAGCAGCGCGTCGGTCAGATCAACGGCCAGCGGTGACAGGTTGCGGATATCCTTGAGAATTGAAACAGTCAGTTCGCCCTTGACGATGCTGTTGCAACCGGGGGCGGTAGCATCTTGACCCGAAATCGGGACGATACCGGCCAGACCCTGGGCCTTCATCGCTTCCAACGCGCCCAGCGCCGTGCCATCGTTCGAGGCCACAACCGCGTCAATTTCGTTGTTCTGCGCGGTCAGGATGTTTTCCATGATGCTGAGTGCATTGTTGGCGTCCCAGTTGTCAACCCACTGATCGGCCACAACTTCGATAATGCCCTGCTCAACATACGGATCAACGATTTCATCTTGACCCTGGCGGAACAAGATCGCGTTGTTGTCAGTCGGGCTACCACCCAGCTTGACCAGCTTGAGGGGATTGTCAACTGTCCACTTGCCGCCTTCGATGTCAACTGCAGCCATCACACCCAGCGCCTGCTGGTTGCCCACCGCAACATTGTTGAAGGAAACATAGGCCGCAATCTTCGGGCTTTTGATCAGGCGATCATAAGCAACGATGAGCACGCCTTCGTCGGCGGCAGCGTCAACGGCGGTGGTGATGGCGTCGCCATCTTCGGCCACAACGATGATCGCAGCCACACCCTGCGCAACCATATTTTCGATCTGGTTGTTCTGCATAACCACATCATGGTTAGCTTCAGCCGAAACCACTTCGTAGCCCTTTTCTTCGAGCAGAGCCGTCATCAAAACTTCTTCGTTCTTCCAACGTTCGGTAGCGAAGTCAGAGAAGGACAACCCAACTTTGATCGTTTGGCGCTTGGCCTGAGCCACCGAACCCATCGCACCAACCATCAGGGCGAGGACTACCAAAAAGATAGTTAATTTACGTGACATTTTGTACTCCTTGTTATTGAAAGATGTTGTTAATACGTTTTTCCACTGGTGAGGTTTAATGTTTGCTCTAATATGCTACTCCTTTCAATACGCTTCCGATGCGTTAAACAAACCGCACATTGCCCAATTAAGCACTGTACGTTATCACTCTGAATGGCAGGCTACCCCATAGATATTGAACCGACATTTGTACATTGAATCAATACCCTTTGTGCCAAAATTGTGTCAAACTGTGCCAGAGTTGGTCCTTTTTATCCAATAATCTGTACCATTAACCGACAACGTTATCGCCCCAATCCCCAACATCACCTATGATTAGGTACACCACATGAATCCCGCAACACTAACCGCGTTGGGATTTGAACAAACTGAGGCAAATCTGTATTGTCATCAATCAGTTCAAGTAAATTTTCAACACTAACCCGTGCGATTTCTGGGATCGATTGCGCAATAGTCGTCAAACGCGGAAAAATTTGATTACTGATGGGGGTATCATCAAAACCAATCACGGACAACTCGCCGGGAATAGTCACACCTAAATGTAAGGCGGCGAGAATCACGCCAACGGCCATCTCATCATTTCCGGCAAAAATTGCGGTAGGAGGTTCAGCCGAGTTTAACAGTTCTTGGGCAGCCGTATAGCCGCTTTCAATGCTGTTGTCGCCTTGTAAAATTAAAAGGGGCGATGCAGCAAGCCCCACATCTACCAGCGCGCGCAAATACCCTTTTTGACGCTCATGGCTGAATCGCTCCGTTTTCATACAAGCAATATGGGCAATCCGTTTATGTCCCAAACTAATCAAATATCGCGTCGCTTCATTCGCGCCAATGTCATCCGTTGACTCAACCGAAAAGGGATGCTCATTTAACAAATTGGGGTTGATCGTCACATAGGGTACATGATTCAGCTTGAGAAAATTCATCAGCACCAGGTTATCCGCCCCCGGCGGGGCCACAATCAAACCATCAACCCGGTGATTTTTAACAACTCGTGCGATTTGTTCCGTGTTAGCCGGCTCTTTGCCTGATCGATTCGGCAGCGTCAAAATCGAATAATTGCGTTTTTGCGCTTCCCGCAAAATACAACTGAACAATTTGATAGCATAGGGCGATTCGACACGAGGGAGCAAAAGCGCAAACAATTCAGATTTGCCGCGTTTAAGACGCTGGGCCGATAGATTCGGCACATATTCAAGCTGCTGGATCGCATCATTCACCCGTTGGCGTGTCGAATCCGCAACTCCTGGTTCATCATTGATGACACGGGAAACTGTTTTGATGGAAACACTAGCTTTGGCAGCAACATCTTTTATAGTGGGCATAAGCGATTATTCAAATCGTTAACAAAACAATAGAGTATCTTTAGTAAAAAATGACAACGTTGTCAGCATCATATCACACTTCATTTTGCTTTGTCAACATATTCAAAAAATTCGATTCGCTCACCGTTCCGTCTGAAAAACCATACGCGCCGCGCCAATAAAACCCGCCGAAAGTTCTAATTGGGCACGCACAATCGGGATCACTTGCGCCGAGGAAATCAAGCGGGTGCGTTCGCGCACGATACGGATCATGGCCGGCGCTAACACATCCCAACTTTTCATCACGCCGCCGCCCATCACGACGATTTCAGGCGCAAGAATGACGAGCAAATTAGCCAACCCCACCCCCAGATAATACGCCTCCTGTTCCATAATCGAACGGGCGATAGGATGCCCCTCACCAGCAAGCCGGGCGACAATCGCCGCCGTGATCTGGTCAGGATCACCATTAGCCGCAGCTAAGAAGGCTTGATCAGCTTGTTGGCGCGCAACCTGAGCAATGGCCGGACCCGCCGCCAGATATTCCCAACATCCTGAACTCCCCTCAAAGCAAGCCGGGCCATCCATATCAATCGACATCAAACCGACTTCACCCATGTTGTAACCAAAGCCCTGCCGGAGCCGGTTATCAATAATAATGCCCGCACCAATCCCCGTACTCACCGTGAGATAGAGCATATCTTTGTGCCCCTGTCCCGCCCCAATCCAATGCTCACCCAACGCCGCCACATTACAATCATTATCCAGGTACACCGGCCTATCGAACCGCGCCACGAGATGGTCAACAATCGGCACATCGACCCAACCGGGCATGGTCCAGGGTTCCATAATCAACCCCTTGTCCACATCAAGCGGTCCAGTACACCCCACCCCGATCCCGGCTATATCCGCCGGATCGAGATCAGCCTGGGCAATCGCCTGTGCGATCAAATCGCCAATCGCTTGCAGACCGGCCTCTGGCCCTTTGGCGGCATCAGTCGGCTGTCCCACCCGTGACACAATCGCCCCCTGATCGCGTGATATAACGGCAGCCTGACTATTTGTGCCACCAATATCAACACCGACAGCAAATGTATTATCTCTCTGCATCATATGTCCTTCCGTTATACATGATCAAAAAAGGGCGTCAACCATTGCTGGCTGCGCCCTTAATAATAAACGTCAATAGCCGCTAATCGTCCAAAATGCCCATATCAATCGCTTCATCATAGCCAACGCGCTCCCCTTCTTCAGCAGCAAGCGTCGCGGCCAGATCACTCAGAGCATCAGGATCAAACAGGTTATCAGCCATGCTTTCATCGACTGCTTGACCGAACAAGGCATCAGGATCAAAATCCGTCACAGGCTCTAATGTTGGCGAATCGGGAGCCGTGTCAAACAACGCGCCAATATCCGCTGCCGGTTCTTCGACTTCAGCTTGAGTTACAGCCGCCGTTTCTTGGGTCTTGCGCGTCTTCTTTTTGGGTTTAGCCGCAGGCGGAGCCTCAGCTTTGACCGCATAAGCGGCCTCTCCCAACATATCAATCATTTGATCAGCCGCCCGACGCCCAAACATCGTGACGGCCCCAAATGCGCCCCGGTTTGATCCATCAAAGATCAGACAGATGAAATAGTGCAAGCCTAATGACAGGCCAAATACATCCAGCCGTTCGCCATCATAATAATGCATGGTCCAGGCTTTGCCACCAATCAACTCACTGACCTCGGTGGCGCGCGCAAATGATGGCCCCAGAATGACCGCCAGTGTTTCACGATCAATGTAGCCTGTCGCGCCATGCTCGATCAACACGCGCCCGGTGCGATCCGCCAGGATAACGGCCATCGCCCCCACATCACGCACCAGGGGAATAACCACATCACGCAACGGATCAATGTCAACGGGGGGCACTGGTCCTAAATCCGGGCCAGCACTAACCGTTTGCCCTTCTGCCTCAACCGCCGTTTCACCATCCAACGCAATGCGCAGCCCACGCAAAAACGGTTCGGCGACAGGCCGCATAAAATATTGAAATGGGGCATCCGTCAGTGTAGCTTCATCAACAGGTGAATTACCGGACTCGGCCAGCACAATGACCGGCGTTCCCAGCGATTCGTGGCTAATACGTGTCGCCAATTCAACCCCGTCCATGATTCCCGGCACATCCTGGGCGGTGACAACCAGATCAATGGACGAATTGCTGACTTCGCCCAATGCATCGTCGGATGATGGGACTTCAATCAGAATATATTGGCGATTCAGCAGCGTCATTGCGCCGCGAACAATGCGTGTGATACTGTACGTGGGATCAACCGTGACGATTCGGGGAACCGAAGGCATGGTGCAATTACCTATTTCTCGCTAATCAAATCATTCACCAATTATAACGGGCCTTGTGTATTGTGAGAAATTTTTCCTCACCCACCCTGTACTCTATCCTAACCAATTTCTAAAAGGTTGCAACAAAACCATGCAAACTCATAAAAAATTCATAGTTTGTCATGGCCTCATTACGACAAACCGCCCTTAGCCGCGTAATGTCGCAATGAATCGATTAGGGGATAACAAGGAGTCAAGCGCAGCGTCAATCGACTGGAAACATATATCAGCCGCCAACAACGCCTCTTTAACCGCCCCTTCTGGCCCTAAAATAACAATCCCTAA
>JAFGJA010000001.1 GCA_016929355.1 Anaerolineae bacterium
ACACATCAAAAAGATGAAAATAGGGTTTTCTTTTGCCTTTAACCTCGTTTTTCTCTGTGATCTCTGTGTCTTTGTGGTGAATATGATCTTCAGAGGAGACCATGAATCTCAAGCGACAAACCCAGGAACTGCTGCTCAGACGCTCCCGGCAAGAGCAGCCGCAAGAAGTCGGGGGCAGTATCGCCTATCATAATCTGACCAATTGGTGGTGCTCGACCTTCACGGCAGAGGAACGCGCCTATATTTCGCACCAGTATCAGCCCTGGGGCGAAGTGCCCTACAGCCTGACGGAAGGCGAAATTGCGATTTCGTTCCGGCCTACGGCGGCGCTGCTGGTGGACGTGACCCACTACCTGAATCGCCCGGAAGACCGGCACATGGTCCGCCGTATTCTGGAAAAAGCCGAGCAGGAAGCCAAATATGCGGGCGACGTTTCGGTGATGGATGACATTTACCGCGCGCTGATGGATGCCATTATGTTTTCGGGGAACAGCATCAGCCAACGGACCCAAACCAGAACACGCCGCACCAAACAATTGCTCTAGGGAAGCATCTCGTTTTTTCCGCTATCCAAACCAGAAAAGGTCGGGGCTGGTGATCATCACCAGTCCTCATCATTATTGCCTGAAAATGCGTACCCTTCTCGCATTCGTCGTAGTCTGTTGACCATCATTGTACGCCACACAGCCGGTAAAAAATTTTGCTTTCCTGATGAGCAAAGCGTGAGAGTTGAATTTTGCTTTAATCACAGGAAAGGATATGTTGTTATTATGCCAGTTAAAGACTTTCGCAAGGCGGAGTCGCGGGATGATCTGCGCCCCATCTATCAAGTCGAGCAGAAAAAATGGAATGCGGTTGCTCATGATAAAATGGCGGGCACGCAAAATATTGAGCCAGACTTCCATACGTATGCGCGCAAAAGTACCACCCTCCCCGGCATTTCCGAATTTTTGGGCGATCTGACGGGCAAGCGCGTCTTAGAAGTAGGCTGTGGGTTAGGCCGCAGCACCAGTATGCTTGCCAAAAGCGGGGCGGAAGTGTTCGCTTTTGACATTTCGAGCGTAAGCGTCTGCGCGACGGGGAAACGCGCCGAGAATAACGGCGTCGATGATCGCGTGCGCTTATTCGTGGCTGCCGGGGAAGAAATCCCGCTCAAAGATGGTAGCTTCGACGTGATTTTTGGCAAGGGCGTGCTGCATCATATCAACGCCAGGATGGGCGCGCCAGAGCTGCATCGCCTGCTCAAGCCCGGCGGGAAAGCCGCCTTTTCCGAGCCGCTTGGCATGAATCCGGTGCTGGACTTTGTGCGCGATTATGTGCCCTACCCGCATAAAACACCGCGCGGGGCTGACATTCCGCTCACCTATAAAGACATCAACGACTGGGGAAAACCGTTCAGCCGGATTGAGTGCTGCGAATTGCAATTCCTGAGCATGATCGAGCGCGGTTTTGGCTTTGGCAAACGAGTGATGTGGCTGCGCCGCCTGGATAATTTCCTGTTGGCGCGCATCCCGTTTTTGCGTCGTTTTTGCCGGTATGCGGTGATCATGATGGAAAAATAACATCACTAGGGGCGGACGCCGCGCGGCATCTGCCCCCTATCCCCTTTGCTCCCCGTAGCCTAAACGTCCCCTGATCACACATTTCATTTGCACCGGTTTGCGCGTATAATCGCCCTAGATCATACGCTGTCTGAGACACCAACTCACACGGAGATTCGCGCCATGCAAAGTCGTTTTTCCCGCGTCATCATCACCTTGCTGCTCGTCACCTTTCTGAGCGCGATGCTGGTCGCCTGCGTGATCGGCGGCGGTTTGTATCTCTGGGCGCGCCAAAGTGGACTCGATCCAATCACGGCGATCCGGCTCAAGATCAATCTCACGCGCTACGAGGATACGCTGCAATCGTCCGCCGGGGATGACGACAGCTATCGTAAATTCGAGGTGCAGTCAGGCGATACGGCGCAGACGATTGGAGACAATTTGCTGATCGCAGGTTTGATCACCGATCCGAATCTGTTTGTGAACTACGTGCGCTACTATGGGCTGGACAGCCAACTGCAAGCGGGCACGTATTTTTTGCAGCAAACGCAAACCCTAGAGGAAATCGCCTACGCGCTGACCAACGCCAGCACCGCTTCGATCCCATTCCGCTCGCTTCCCGGCTGGCGAATCGAGGAAGTAGCGGCGGTAGTCGATACCAATCCCCTGCTAAGTTTTAGCGGCAGTGACTTTCTCGCGGTGATCGGCCCTGGGACGACATTTCCACCGGAGTTTAAGGCACGCATGGGGATTCCTGACCTGATGAGCAACGGCCAACAGCCTTCGCTAGAGGGCTTCGCATTGCCTGATGATTACGTCCTGCAACCAGATGCCACCGCCTTTGATCTGCGCGATGCGATGATCGAAAAATTTAACGCAAACGTGACGGACGACATGATCCAGGCAGCGAACGCACAGGGCTTGACCCTGTATGAAGTCGTGACTCTGGCATCGATTGTGCAGCGCGAAACGCAGGTGCAAGATGAAGCGCCGGTTGTCGCCTCGGTCTATCTAAACCGGCTGAGGTTGCCGATGAAACTGGATGCTGATCCCACCGTGCAGTATGCTATCGGCAATACGCGCGACGCGAGTACATGGTGGCCGAATATCACGCAGGCGGATTATTACGGGCTAGCTGGAATCCCGAACCAGTCGTACAGCACCTATCTCAACGAGGGCTTGCCCCCCGGCCCGATTGCATCGCCTTCATTGGCGAACATCCTCGCGGTATTAAATGCCCCCCAAACGGAGTATTTCTACTTCCGCCGGGGCTGCGCGGATGATGGGCGGCATGAATTTTTCTTGCTGGAAGAACAAGCGGATCATGCGAATTTTACGTGTCCGTGATATACCTCACCCCCCGACGCCCTCTCCAAGCATGGGGGAGGCAAGTGGGCGATCAAGTCCCCCTCTCCGGCTCGGCGGGAGAGGGGGATTTAGGGGGTGAGGCCAAACTATAAGCGGGCAACACTTAACTCTACAGGCATGGTGCGCATCGCCATACGCCCAGATAGCTTCAGCGTTTAATTGCTCTTGACCGCGATCTGGCGCGGCTTGACGGCTTCCGCTTTGGGCAGCGTCAGAGTCAGGACACCATCCTTAAACGCGGCCTCAACCACATCGTGATTGATCGGGGTATTGATCGTCAAGGTGCGTTCAAAGCGCCCGGTGGGACGTTCCAGCAGCACGTACTTGCGATGCTCATCACTGTCACGCTGAATTTCGCCGCGAATGGTCAGCGCATCACCTTCAATCGTAATATCAAGGTCTTCCGCCGCAATCCCCGGCACATCGGCGCGGATCACGATAGCATCGTCGGTGATGTAAGCATCCATTGGCAGCAACCATGCCCCGGTCCCGCGCGTTTCTGAGCCGCGCGTGAACGATTCATCGAGCATCCGATCCATCGCCTGCCGCATGGTGATCATGTCCCGAATGGGATCCCAACGCGAAATTTTGTTAGACATGGTAATAACCTCCTCAGGTCAACATTTTTTGTGTTTTACAGGTATCTGTAGTCTAGGTCACATCTGCAAGAATCACGTCAACGGAGTGTAGGAAATCGATCAATGATGCATCAAAAAAGTGTCAGAGATACCTCACCCCCTGGCCCCTTTTCCACGCGCGGAGAGAGGGAATCGCATCACGTTATAGGGATGCTCAAATAAAGTTCGTGAATCGCGGCTATATGGTTTAAGATGGGGGGCACATTTACCCGCGTGACAAAGAAAATCAGGAAAGGATAATCTCATGTGGTTGTTAGCTCGTGTGCAAGGCCCCGGCGTAACAGTGTTTACGCCCAAAGGATCGCAGCGCAAAAATTTCAATGATTTCGATGAAGCAGTCGGATTCATGTTGCAAAACGGGTGGGAACCCTTCGGCGCAGATAGTGGCAATGTGGTACTGGTCTGGTTCCGCAAACGAGCCGAGTAGGGGCCGACACGCTGGTCAGGCCAGGGCGAACACATGACGAACCGCAGGTTCGCGTTCGCCCCCTACACGATCATGCGAAATCTATTTGTTTCCCCCATACGTAAGGTTGCCAAAAGGAGCAATTTTCATGGCGATTCGGGCGATCATCTTTGACGTAGGCGGCGTCCTCAACGGCCACCACAACTTAGCCCCGCTTGATCCCTGGTGTGACCGGCTGAAGATGTCAACCGACCAGATATTCCACACCGTTTTCGGCAACGAAGCCGCGCATCAAGCCACGCTCGGCCAGGCAACTGTCGCGGAAATATGGCAGATCGCCAACGAGCAGTTTGGGCTATCCGAGGATGACAAACAAGCCTTGATGGTTGATTTTTGGGCGACGATGACCTGGGATGACACCCTGCTCGATTTTATCCGCACGCTCAAAACGACCTACAAAACCGGCGTCCTGAGCGATGCGTGGCCGGATGCACGGGTGAGTAATACGCGCGTCACGGATGATCTATTTGATGTGATCGTGTATTCAGCCGAGGAAAAGCTGAAAAAACCCGACCCGGAAATCTACCGTCGGACATTAACCCGGCTGGGCGTGGAACCCGCCGAGGCGATTTATGTCGATGACAGCCCTAACAAAGTGGCGGGCGCGCAGCAGGTCGGAATGCACGCCATCCTGTTCACCGACACCACGACCATCCAGCAGCAGATCAACAACCTGCTTGCTGATCAGGCATGAATTCGGTTTAAGGACACGCTATGCACTTTCGTTACCTGCTCTGGGATTTTGATGGCACGCTGTTCGATACCTATCCCCCGCTCGCCGAATCGATTGAGCGCGCGCTGGCCGATTTTGATGCCACCGAACCGCGCGCCGCGATCAATGCCCTGCTGAGTCAGACACTCGACCTCACGCTAACAACGCTGGTGGATAAATTCGCGCTGGATCATGATGCGTTTAAGCAGCGCCTATATCACTACTGGGAACAAGTGCCGCTTGACGCCTATACCCCCTTCCCCGGCGTGATCGCGTTCTGTGAGCGCTTCATTGCGGCGAACGGTCAGCATTACATCTACACGCACCGGGGCCGCGCTACGATGATGCCGATGCTTGAACAGCACAACGTCACGCATCTATTCGCGGGCAGCATGACGCGCGATAACGGCTACCCGCGCAAACCCGATCCCACCGGCTTTAATGCCCTGATCGATCACTACAACTTGCCGCGTGCGGAACTGTTGACCATTGGCGATCGTGATCTGGACATCCAGGCCGGGCAAGCGGCGGGGATCAAAGCGTGTTTGTTCAACGCGCAGCCGGGGCCGGGTGTTGAGCCAGATTACGTGATCGCGTCGTTTGCTGAATTAGACGCAATTGTCGAGCTGTAGCGCCCTCGCAAATTTAATTTTTGTAGGGACAATTCATGACTTCTCTATCTTTGCAGTTTTTTGGATTGACCCCTATCCCCCACCCCCTTTCCCCGCAAGCAAGGAAAGGGGAGCAAAGTCC
>JAFGJA010000673.1 GCA_016929355.1 Anaerolineae bacterium
ACGCATTTTCTCTCGAATTTTGATGGTAACGGTTGGTAACGGCCCTTGCATTACACTTCGCTCTATGGTAGCATGGCGTCCGCTTGTTTGAACAGATTATCGTGAGGCAGTCCGATGGCAAAATGTGAGATGTGTGGCAAATCGCCACAGTTTGGTCACAACGTTAGCCACTCCAACCGGAAAACCAAGCGCCAGTTCAAGCCCAATATCCAGAAACTAACAATGCTGGAAGATGGTAAATTGGTTAGCAAGTATTTGTGCACACGCTGCATTCGCACCTTGAGCAAGGATGACAAGCTCGAATCGTGAGCACCGCACATATTGCCGGATTAAGTTGTTAACGTAAGTATTCATCAAAGAGCCAGCATCACGCTGGCTTTTTGCTTTGCTTCGTCCTGCCCGGTTAATGCGCGGCCCCGACAGCTTCGCGCAGCGCGGCAATTCCCGCAGCGACTCCTTCCGCCGCGCGAAAAACAGATGTGCCCGCCACTAACACATTCGCCCCATGCGCAACCACCAGGGGTGCGGTCTGCGTATCAATCCCGCCATCAACTTGAATAGCAATGGTCTGATTATACACAGTGTGATCCAGGCGCTCAATCATGGTGCGGATTTCGCGGATTTTGGGCAGCGTTTGCCTGATGAATTTCTGCCCGCCATAGCCCGGATTCACCGTCATCACCAGGACCATATCGACAAACGGCAAAATTTCCTGGATCGCGCTGGCATGGGTGTGCGGGTTCAACACAACGGAGGCGTTCGCGCCGCCTTCCCGAATCTGCTGGATCGTGCGATTCAAGTTGGGGCTGACCTCAACATGCACCGTGATATTATTTGCGCCCGCGTTTATGAAGTTCGCCACATGGCGCTCTGGTTCGATGATCATCAAGTGGACATCTAGCGGGAGAGAGGTCACACGCCGCACCGCCTCAACAATGAACGGACCCATTGTCAGATTTGGCACAAACCGCCCATCCATAATATCAATATGGATCAGATCACCGCCGCCAGCTTCGGCCTCGGCGATCTGTTCGCCCAGGCGCGTAAAATCGGCGGCGAGAATGGATGGAGCGATACGAATGGCGTTCATAAAATTCCCCTCTGAAACAATAACCGTGAGGTTAGGCTATCTTAACCGATTCCGTAACTAAAAATCAATAGTTAAAAAAAGAAGCGCGGCACATCGCAATTCACGATTGCCATGTGCCGCGCAACGGTAGGCCCGGAATTGTCCAGGACTATTTTTTGTTCTTGATCTTCTTGTCGATGATCTTTTTGAAGGGGTCTGCGCCAGGCTTGACCAGCACTTCACGCGAACGCCCGCCCGCCTTGGATGTACCAACGATCCCCAATTCTTGTAACAGGTCCATCAGGCGCGCGGCGCGCGGATACCCCAATCCCAACCGGCGCTGTAACAGCGAAGCAGAGGCTTCCCCTTCCGCCACAACCAGCGTGATCGCCTCCTCCAACATCGGATCGGTTTCGGACAGCACCTCGCGGCGCGTCATGCCCCGTTCCCAGGGGCCGATCCGCACTTCTTCCAGGCGACCTTCTTCGATCTCGATGTCGTACCAGTCGCGCCAATAATTGACAACGGCGTTCACTTCTTCATCGGAGACATAACACCCTTGCACACGCTGCGGTCCGGCGGCATCCGGCGCGAGGAACAGCATATCGCCGCGCCCCATCAAGGTTTCTGCGCCTACTGAGTCCAGAATGACGCGCGAGTCTACGCTGGACGCGACAGCAAACGAAATACGCGCCGGGAAATTTGCCTTGATCAGCCCTGTGATCACATCCACACTGGGGCGCTGCGTGGCGACCATCAGGTGAATGCCCACCGCGCGCGCCATCTGTGCCAGACGAGTCAGGGCGCGTTCGGTTTCGTCGGGGCGCATGAGCATCAAATCCCCGATCTCGTCGATGATGATCACGATAAACGGCAAGTGATCGTCTTTGCGCCGCTTGCCCAAGCCGCGATTATAGGCGGCCAGATTACGCGCCGCTTCTTTTTCAAGCAGTTTATAGCGGCGATCCATTTCGCGTGTCGCCCAGCGCAGCACGCCGATAATTCGATCCAGTTCCGTTTCTACCGGGCCAAGCAAATGCGGCAGTCCGTTAAAGCGGCTGAGTTCGACCATCTTCGGATCGAGCAGCACCAGTTTCACCTGATCGGGCGTGTTATTCGCCACAAACGCCGTTGTCATCGCCGCCAGCATGATCGATTTCCCCGATCCGGTTGTGCCTGCGATCAACAGGTGTGGCATACTGCCCAGATCGGCAATGAACGGTTCGCCGGAGACATCGCGGCCCAAAGGTAATGCCAGTGGACGTTCGCGGTATTTGTAATAATGTTCCGATTCCAGCACGGGCCGCAGCGCCACTGTACTCGGTTGGCGGTTCGGCACTTCGATGCCCACATACGAGTGCCCCGGTACGGGCGCTTGAATACGCAAGCGTTTCGCGGAGAGCGCCAGCGCCAGATCGCCGCCCAAGCGTGTGATTTCGCTGACCCGCACGCGATTCAATACCCACTCGCCTTCATCATTAAGCTGCTCGGTATAGGGCGATACGGCGTACTGTGTGACTGTCGGGCCGACTTTCACATCGACCACTTCTGTTTCAACATCAAATTCCAACAGCGTGTTTTTGATGATTTTCGCGTTGGTGTTGATTTCCTCTTCGGTGGGTTTGTTGAGTTCGACTTCATTCAGCAGGTCGAGCACCGGCAAATTTTTATCGCGCTTGCCAATCTTTTTGCTTTCGCGGAAATCATCTACCGTGAAATAGCGTTCCTGTAATTCGGCTTTATCGCGGCGAACACGAGCGCGCGGCGCGGCGGGCACAACGCGCGCATCCGGTAAGAGATCACGCGGGACCACCGACGAACGTTCGCCGGGTTCGCCGGGGGCGACCAGGCTACGCCCATTCGGTGCGCCGAGATTGCGGCGCGTTTCCGCAACCAGCGCTTCCTTTTCCTCTTTAGTGAGCGGCTTCAGTTTCGGCTTGGAGACAGGCTTGGCGGGCGCATCATCTACACTCACTGGTGGCGCAGCAACAGCTTCTATGTTGGGATCGGGAGCCACTGCCGATTTTGCCTGTCCGTTTTTCGGAGTTGGGTTGTCTGGATTGGCTGGTGGCGGTGTCGTTGGTTTAGGGGTATTCGCCGCCGTGTCTGTGCCCGATGATCTGGGATTCGACTTTGATCTGGCTTTACTCGGACGCTTGGGCGGTGCGGGTTGTGGTCCCGTCGCCGGAGTCGGATTGCGTTTGGCTGGCGTGTTAGTTTTTTGCGTAGGTGACTTCGGCGTCACGGTTGTATGCGTGAAGTCCGCTTCACTGGTGGCGTGTGCAACTGCCGCCGCCACACCGGGATTGGGCCTGTTTGCGTCCGGATTTTCCTCATGATCATAATGATCATACGCATCATCAGCATCGGGTTCCGGCTCAAACGACATCGAATCCAGGCGCGAAATGCTGTCTTGCAAACGTGCCCTGAGCCAGCCCATGCCGAGGGTCAGGTGATACAGGCGCAGCCCAGTCACGATGATCAAGCCGGCAGCGAAGATTGCAGCAAACAGCACAATCGCCACCGTTGGCCCGGCTAAGGTATAGGGCATTTGCATCAGCACCCAACCGAGGAAACCGCCGCCTTTCCCCTCACGCGCCAGGGCGTGCAGTTCGGGATCATTAGCGAGCAGATGCAGCAGCGCCGCCAATGCGCCAAACATCGTCTCCGCCGCGATGATCTTGGTCCAACCAACGCGCAGGACAATGCCGAATTTGGGCAGCAGAATCCAGACGCCAACCCCTAAAACGGTTACGGCTACCAGATACGCCCCATAACCAAACAGTTGGCGCAGCCCGCGCGACAGGGTGATCGAAAGCGCCGCCTCAGACGTGGTATTAAGCAGTGCCGTCAGCATGACCACCCCGGCCACGATCAGCAGAATTGCGCCAACCTCATCGGTCCAGGGCGGTAATTTCTGGATCATGCGCTGCCAGAACGCGGGGTCTTTCGCCGTTTTAAACATCGCCTGGATCGTGACCCAAAGCCGTTGCGCTAACCCTGGCTGGCGCGCGATCTCCGGGCGTTTGGTGACACGCTTAGACGGTTTGCTTTTTGTTGCTTTGCTCGTCGTCCTACTTTTTGAGGTCGTACTGGTTTTAGACGCGCGTGATTTACTCGTCGTGCCGGGTTTGGCAGACGACGCTTTACTGGTTGATCGCTGGGCCGACGTTGTTTTAGAGGCAGCAGTCGATGCGCGTGTGTTTTTTTGGGTATCAGTTGTTGTTTGGGATTTGCGGTTAGACGTAGAACCAGAACGACCGCTTGGAGCGGTCTGTTTCTTTGCCATACAGCAACCACCTTTTCCTATTATATAACCGCGTTTATCTTAACATAGGGTCCAATAATCGGGAAGTCCTGACCTCTATTTTAGGACTTCTGTTCTAGATATGCAATTCAAAAATTGGTGGTTTTGGGCTTATGGAGGGTTGGTGTATGATATAGACACTATTTGGTTGGTACGTAGCAGAGGCAGACAATTATGGGCGAAGCTCCTGAAAAGACGCCGGAAAAATCCGCAAAACCTGAAGCGCTCTATACCGTGCTGGTGGTTGAAGACACGGTTGAAATGGCCGAAGTTATTCAGGTCACATTGGAACGCATGAATCTTAAAGTGTTTCACGAAACACATGGGAATCAGGCGTTAAAAGTGTTCCGTGACGAAAAACCGGACATGATCATTCTGGATATTGGTTTGCCGGATACCTCTGGTTGGCAGGTGTTGGAAACGATCCGTGAGGAGCAACCGAATATCAACAACCCGGTTATTCTGGTCATGACCGCGTATGGCGATCCCGCGAACCGGCTAATGGGCAAATTGCAGGGCATTTATGGGTATTTGATCAAACCCCTGACGCCGGACCGGATTGAAAAAGAGGTTGCCAAAGCGTTGAATCTACCCCGGAAAAAGTAACCCGTTGTGCCAAACCAGGTCCAGTTTTCCGTAGCGGCTGCTATTGCGCGCATTGCATTGGTAGCTGCCTTTTTATTGGTAGTGCTGCCCCCGCCCGCCAGCGACCAATGCGCGGCATGGTGGGCTGAGGCTGAATTCGCCGTGCAGCAAGGCGATATCGTGGCGGCGCAGTCCGCGTTGGATCGGGTGTTGGTAGCGGTCAGTGATGATGTCATTCACGCCGCCAGCGTACAGGCGCGCGTCTATGCGCTGCTGGTGGATGCTCATCTTGCGGCAGGGCGTTATGATGCTGCGCGCGTCTATCTCTAT
Organism: Anaerolineae bacterium; assembly: GCA_016929355.1. Lineage (GTDB taxonomy): Bacteria > Chloroflexota > Anaerolineae > Aggregatilineales > Aggregatilineaceae > JAFGJA01. Next base: position 5,292 of record JAFGJA010000673.1, read on the forward strand.
GCTCTGGCGGATGTCGATGGCTGGACTCCCGCGCGGCGCGAACAATTGCGCACGATCTTTGATTACACCGGGGAAATCCAAGCTGCCACCGCCCTTTTAATGGCTGAATTGGATACGCCAACGGGGGATGTTGCTGAACCAGCCAATCCTGCCGTGCTGCGCGAACTGGCCCAGCTTGCGATTGATCAACTGGATTGGGCACAAGCCGAAACCACCCTGGCGGAATTAGTCACCATCGCGCCCGATGATGCGTGGGCGTTTTACCAACTCGGTCTGATCGTCGCGCCGCAAAATCCCGCATACGCCGCCGATTATTTGATCCGCGCTGCCCTGAACCCCGATTACACTGCGCGGGCTGATGCGGTGCGCGCTGCCTTAAGCGCCTATGAAACGCAATCTCTCACCGACGCTCATACTACGCTTGGCATTACCTTGACCGGACTGGGTGAATGGCCGTTTGCCGAACGGGTGCTGCAAATAGCGCTGGATGTGAACGCTGTAAATCCGACAGCGCTTGCGTATCGCGGTTTTGTCCGCGACCAACAAGGCCGTGATGGGCTGGCGGATATTGAAGCTGCGCGCGCGATGGACCCGAACGATCCGGTCATTTATTACATGTTGGGGATGCACTGGCGCTTGGCGGACGCTGCACAGACGGCGCTCGTTGCATTTGAACACGCCTACTGGCTCGACTCGGAAAATCCGGCACTGGCGGCGGAAGTGGGCCGCTCCTGGCAGCAATTGAGTGAGTTTGACTCCGCCGAAGAATGGCTGCGGCGCGCGGTTGAATTAGCCCCCGACGATCTCCGGTGGCAGATTACGCTGGCCGTTTTTTATGCTGACACCGGCTTTGATCTGGAAGAAACCGGTTTGCCGTATATTGAGGAGCTAGTTGAGAAAGTGCCTTTTAATCCCAATATCCAGGCGAGTCTGGGGTGGGCTTATGCGCAAACTGGCGACCTGGATCGCGCTTATGACCGGATCAATATTGCCATCGGCGCTGATCCCGATAATGTGCGTTCGCGTTATTATTTTGGCGCGATTCTGGAACGGCAGGGTAATGTGGACAGCGCGGCCAGTTCGTACTGGTTTGTGGTGGATGAAGCCGGTTCCGAACGTGGTTTTGGCCTGTTGGCGGCGCGGGCGCTGCAACGTTTGGGCTATATTACGCCTTGATATGTTAAAATGGCATGGCTGTAAAATGGTGAGGGATCATATAGTGCAACGTATTATAACACGTCACATTGGGTTCAGTCTGATCGCGCTGGTGATGATTCTCGTGGCGTTGGGACATACGCTGTCCGGTACAGCTATAGCCCAAACACCCGCGCCCATCATCTTATTTGACGACGATTTTGCTACCTACAGCCACCGTTGGGCCGAATCCGAATCGCCTAAAGCCAGCGCGTACTATACCGAGGAAACGTTCACGATCTCGATTGTATCGCCGGGCGTGAATCTATGGTCTGTGCCGGATTTTACGACGCCCCTCTATGATTATCACCTGACCGTAAGCGCGCACATCCACAACGGCGGCGCAGATGCACAGTTCGGCGTGATCCTGGATCGCACGGATGACGATCAGTTTTACGCCTGGGTGATCGCGCTCGATGGCTCATGGTACTTTTTGCACCATGTCGATGGTGTATGGCACGATCTAACCCCGCCTGATGCGATATTGCCGGATGACGTTACGGCGCAATTCGCGTCAGGCGCGCGTGAATCCGTGCGTTTGCAGGTGGATGTGACCGGCGATAACACTTTAACATTCACAGTAAATGATCACGACCTGGCTACGATCATCGTTGATGAAACGCTCACCGGCTCGGTGTTTGGGGTGATCGCCCGCGCGGAACATGGATTCATCGACGTGGCCTTTGACGATATGTTAGTAACAGATCATAGGGAAATGCAGTGACTCACGAAAACGAAGCAGTTCACGAACCAGTGCATGACATGCCGGACCCCGATTCGCCAGCCATGCCCCGCATATTGCAGGGTATGATCCTCCATTTTTTGCTGGCCGGGGCGGGACTATTTCTGGCGGCGGCGGGTTTATTCTGGTTGGATTACCAGGATTTAATGCGTATTGATCTCGGTTTGGATTTGCGCATTACCAATCCCGGCACGATCTACGAACAGGCGACCCAAATCAACCTCGCTGGAGCCTTGATTTTAAGCGCGATGAGTCTGCTCCCCCTGCGCGCTGTGAACAGCCTGAATCATCGCCACCAAAACGCGATCACGTTGGCCCGAATCACGGCGCTGCTACTGCTGGCTGGTTTGCTCATTGCGGGCGGTTTAGGGTGGTATATGAACCGGATGCCCGTTTCGCGTGAAGAAATGTCCACCACCCAACAACTGCTGGATGAGGTCACATTAGCCGTTTACGTGATTATCGCGCTCTTGATTCTGCAATCCGGGTTGGCGTTGTGGTATCAATTCTGGTTGTCGTCCGCCGAAGCCCGCCAACTCTTGCAGGTCAAACAAACCGTTGGACAAGTGCGCTGGCAGCGCTGGCGTGCGGTGGGTTTGGTGGCGTGGATCGTGTTGTTGATCGGTCTGGGCATCGGTCTGGGCATTGCTACTGAGTGGCTCTACGAATGGCCCGTTGATCGCCCTGCGCCGGGAGAATTCCTCTATGCGACCACTTTCGATGCCTTTAACGAGGAATGGGATACGTATCAGGGCCGGGATCGCGCCGAAATCGCGGATAGCGAC
>JAFGJA010000128.1 GCA_016929355.1 Anaerolineae bacterium
ATACGCGCGAACAGTTGCGCCCCTTGCTGGCGGCGGGTGTGACGCTGTTTCTCGATCTGACCGAGGAAAACGAAGCGAGTAGTTATCTGCTCGACCTGCTGGCCGAAGCAAAAGCGCAGGGTATCAAAGTGGAACATCGCCGCCGTGCGATCCCGGATATGGAGATTCCCAGCGCTGAGTTTATGGTTGGGATTCTCGATGCGATTGACGAGGCCATCGACGCGGGGCAGATCGTGTATGTGCATTGCCTGGGCGGGATCGGGCGCACAGGGACGGTAGTGGGGTGCTACTTGGTCCGGCACGGCATGGCGGGTCAGGCGGCGCTGGATGAGATTGTCCGGTTGCGCGAGGGCCGCACGAATTCGCCGCAGACGCCGGAGCAATTTGACATGGTGCGGGAATGGTCGGAGGCTTGAGCGCGTTCGAGTTGATGCGCAGATCGCCCCGCCGCTGACAGCCTGCGGCTGTCTACGAAATCGCACGCGATTTCGTAACGCGCGAACGCGCGTAGCGGCGAGGCCGCGATTCAGGTCCGATCCCAGATCAGGTCCAGGCCCGCGTTAATGTCATCCACCACATGATCGGCCACCTCCTGCAAGGCGGCGCGTTTATCCGCGTGGGGCGATACCCCGACGGCGACGCATTGCGCCGGAATACCCATCTGGGTTAGATGCGCGACTGCCGCGCGCGTGGCACGGATGCCGCCGGTTGAATCTTCGAAGACCACAACACGCACCGCTTGACCGGTAGTGGTTGGATCGGCGCTGGCGTGATCGCGCAGGGCGGCTAAGGGACCGATCAATTCGCCGCGCTCAACCAATGCGGCGGCGGCCTGGAGCGAGTCGGTTTCTGTGCCGGAAAACGCGGCCCCGATCCCGGCCAGCGCTTGTACGGGTGAAGGTTTGATATAGTCGCCCGGTCCGCGCCCATGCTGGCCCGCTAACCAACTCACGCGACCTTGCCCGATCAACGGAATCTGACCTGTCACGCCGAGCAAATCTACCGCGAGTTCGGCTTCCGGCGCGTAGCCGGTAGTTTGCCCGGCCATCGGCGCAGTGGGGATCGGTTCGGGGAGATCGGTAGGGGGCAGGCTGGGCCGCGCCGTGTAGATCGTGACGCCGTGTTGCAGTTCGCGGTCCCAGGCCAGCAAGCGATCCCGGTGATCCGCATCGAGCAGCGCCACATCCTGCGTTGCCAGCATACTTTCGCTCTCAAATGGAGCGGCTTGATCATAGGTATCCGCAAACCGCACGCTGCCGAGCGTATACGTCTGGAAAACGCGCGTGGTCGGTGTGCCAAACACGTCATACACATTGCCAAGCAGCGTCGTGAATAAGGGTTGGTGCGCAGGATCGATCTCGTCTACGATCAGCTTGAGATAGCGCGCTGCCGGGAAATGTCCATCCGCCTGTGACGTATGAATCCGCCGCGCCGCCGCGACAAAATTCGGGCGCGGGAGGGCCAAATTCGCCGCCTGAATTGCTGTTACCATCTCATCCAGTGAGGCGCGATACAGATCGGGGTGTTGATCCAGCGCCGCGAGCATAAGCTGGCTCAAACACATCGCGCACGAATCCCACTCATTCGTCAGGCCGCACGCCTCGAAGATGGCAATCTCGTCATTATCCGGCCCCATCGCCGCTTGGCCCATGCGCGCCGTGAAATGATCCACCGTCGCCCGCATCGCGTTTTTGTAGCCCACCGGATGGACCAAAACGCCATCCACATCCAGCAAAAAGAGCGTGTGTGAGGAATGGGTCATGCGGGCTTAATCGCTGTTTTTCTGTTGGGTTGTTTTGGTAGCGAGATAAGCGTCATAATCACTCTGATCGACCAGTTCGCCGCCCGTCACTTCGGCAGATGTAAACCGTCGCTGGTTATCAAAGAAGAATTCTGCTTCGATCCGGTCAAAACTGCGTTGGCCGACAATCATTTTACGCGCAAAATAGCCGCCACTATCACTCTGCGAGAGATCGTTTGAGCGGTTCAACCGGACCTGGATCACTTCGCCAGTCCGGTGCGCTTTGACATAAAAATAGAGGCCATCCTTATCGCCCGATGAGGCGCTGCCGCCACCACCAAGCAGTTTTTTCAGAAAATCCATGTTCATTTCTCCTACATCGTGTTCATGTGTTCCTCCGCTAGCATACCACAGACCCGCAGGGGCGACTATGGTCGTGCCGGATCAGCAATAAGGATGGATCACATCAAAATGGCACTCGAATTGCTCAGATTAAAATATATAAAAATAGGAATAGTGAATATTTGCACTATCTTCTTCGTGATCGTTATAATTGTAAAAATTGCTTCGGGGAAGATTGAAGAAATACATAGGGAGATTCCATGTCAGAAATACTTCTTTTCGATAATGAGTTCGTCAGCGTCAGGTATCTTGAAGATAAAAAAATGATTTACCATACCATTCATAAGCCCTTGCCTACCTCGATCCTTAAAGAAGCTTTAAATATCGGGACCGAGGCGCTTAAGCAGTATGGGATTCACAAATGGCTTTCGGATGATTCTTGTATGGGGCCAATTTCACCGGAATTTATGGAATATAGCCATGATGTCTGGCAACCGCGCACGATTGCGGCGGGTTGGAAATATTGGGCGATTGTTGTTCCCCAAGAGTTGGCGGCGGCTGGCTCGTTGACTCCGGCGATAGAGAAACTCTACGAATTAGGCTTGCGGATGATGGTCTTCACTGATCTGAACGATGCTTTCCGATGGCTTGAAAGCATGGATGACTGATTTCGATTTCGTATAGGTGATTATCTGGTAGAATATCTGTTCTGGTGTTATGATGAACTATCTGTTCGCTAATCCAGGGCACACCGATCATGATCCGCGAAATCCAGGCGAAAACCCTGCTGGCTCACGTTAAACAACCGGATACATGGTTTGGGCTGCGCTATAATCTCAATCTCTATCGCGGCTGTCAGCATCAATGCATCTATTGCGACTCGCGCAGTGAGTGTTACCAGATCGAGAATTTTCATGATGTGTTGGTCAAGGTCAACGCGCTTGATCTGCTGCGCGACGAACTGCCACGCAAACGTGAAAAAGGCACAATTGGTTTTGGCTCGATGAGCGATCCGTATACGTTCGCGGAAAAGCAGTACAACCTTACCGGGCAGGCGTTAGCGGTGATCGCAGAACATAAATTCCCGGTGCATCTGATCACCAAAAGCGATATGGTCGTGAAAGATCGTGAGACGTTAGCGGCGATCAATGAGGTTTTTGCTACTGTATCGTTCACGATCACCACGACGGATGACGATCTCGCGCGCCAGATTGAACCCGGTGCGCCGAGTCCGTCCCGCCGCTTAAAGGCGATGGCTGCCTTGCGCGAACGGGGCATCCACGCCGGGATCACGCTGATGCCGGTTTTACCGTTCATTGAGGATAACGCGGCTAATATCACGCAGATCGTGACGCAAGCCGCCGATCATGGCGCGGAATATATTTTAGCCTCGTTTGGTATGACATTGCGGGATCGCCAGCGCGCGTACTATTACGACCAGCTTGACCGGCATTTTCCCGGTGTGCGCGCCCAATACGAACGCCGCTTTGGAAATCACTATTCCTGCGCGGCGCTGCGGTCTGATCAGTTATGGGAATTGTTTAAGGATTTGTGCGAACGCTATAGTTTGAGCACCCAGGTGAGCCGCTATATACCCCCGGTCCAGCCGACTCAACTGGCGTTATTGTGATTTCGCCCCGTTATAAATCAAATAGCCGCGCCCATGCAGATTATGAATATATTCCGGCGATTCGCGCTCTAATTCAAGTTTATTGCGCAAATTCGTGATATGCACGCGCACCAATTTCGGGTCGCCCACGCCGCGCGGATATTCCCAGACATCTTCCAGCAATTGTTCAACCGAGGCGGGCTGCCCAATACGGCACATCAAATAGTGCAGCAGGCGGTATTCAGTCGGCGTGAGCGTGATCTGATCGTCATTAATTTTTACTTCGGGGCGTTGGGTATGCAGTTTCATGCGCCCGATGGTGATATATTCCGATTCTGGATCAAGCGTGCCGCCCGGCGCGCGGCGCAAGGCAGCGCGTATCCGTGCCGGTAACTCGACCACATCAAACGGCTTCATGAGGTAATCATCGGCTCCCGCATCCAATCCTTCGGCAATATCCGAAGCGCGCCCTTTGGCGGTCAAGAAGATGATGGGCACTTTGGCGGTAAAGGGATTCGCACGCACCCGGCGGCATACCTCAATACCGTCGATCTCCGGCATGATAATATCCAACACCAGCAGATCGGGTAATTGTTGCTCCATTGCGTTTAGTGCAGCAAAGCCACTTTCAACTGCCGAAACCTGATACCCATCATCCGCCAATACCTGCGCAATGGATGTTAAGACATCCCGCTCATCATCGACAACGAGAATATATGCCATGTCGATGTTTATCCTCTCTCTGAACCCTGTTGCAACATGTGCGCGGCCTATGTCCCTTTAACTATTGTAACAAAAAGGCGCAGAAAGTATATCATCAGTTAGGATTTTGTTCAGATATGGCTGGTGGTTTGTATATCCAAAAGGGTATCTAAATTCTTCAGCAGGTGATCCAGGATCGCCAATGTGGAGGATTCCGCCCAGGGCGCGCCACTGCTGATCAGCAGCGCATCGACATCCTGCGCCATGTGTTCCGGCAGCGTGGTGCATACCCGTTCTGCTTGCCGCAGCACCCGTTTTTCGCCGGGATTGGGAACATGATTCACCGCGAACACAATATCGAAATAGCTCGCCAGCAGCGCCGTGATGCGGTGATTCAGGCTGACCCGATCTCGTCGTTGGATCGCCAGTTCGATCTGGTGATAGTACGATGATCCGATCTGGCGTAGCACGGGATAATTGAGGCGCACAATAGCGTCCCGCAGCGCGTCAGGATAGGGTTGGTGGGCGCGCGCCTGCAACCCCGCGAACCAGTCCTCTCGATCCACCAGCGCCACCGACTGCTGCACCGTATACCAGAAACTCGTCGTGTAGCCCAGCCACGCTTCATGCCGGACCAAGACGCGATCCACCTGATCCGTGATCCAGTCTGGCGACCAGTAGATCAGGTCCACCCCCAGACCTGACGCGCGATCCGTCCAGGCGTCTTCCGGTCCCCAGAACGGCTTGTCGATCTCAATACTGGGATCATTTTCTCCGGCGAATTCATGCGCCATCGCGCGGCGCGTGTCGGCGGGAATCGGATCACGGTGGTAAACGTACATATCCAGATCGGAATGGTCATCGGTCAGGCCGGACACGAGCGATCCGGCCAGCGTCACGGCGACGACCTGCGGCAGATCGCCAAACCGGTCCGCAATGGCCTGGGCGCGTGTGCGGTGGGGTTCAGGGATGGTGGTCATGTGTTTTGTCCTTTACAGCACTAGATTCTGCATTTTTAAGATCGGTTATTTTTCTTCGAATTAGTTTATGGTTGTAGGTTATTAGTTTTTAGTAAAACCTCTGGATGGTAGCGAGTCATGATGGAGCATGGTTGAGGACTAAAAACCAAAAACCAATAACTTTTTACTCGTTTGTAGAGAACCAACCCGTGTTCGGACAGGTTAGCGGTATAGAACGGCAACAACACATTAGACAAACCGTACAAAGCCAAATAGGGCCATTGGGGGTTGTCAGCCGGGTAGTGCAGCGCTAGAGTTTGCGTAACACTAGCTCACAATGGGGGAATTTTACCATGCAAATTGGTGTATTGGCGCTGCAAGGCGCATTTATCGAACACGAAAAAACACTCCGCGATCTCGGCGCACAGGCGGTTGAAGTGCGCTTACCGGAACATCTGAACGGGCTGGATGCATTGATCATCCCCGGCGGCGAAAGCACAACCATCGGCAAACTGGCTGTGACGTTTAACTTGCTCGAACCGCTCCGCGCGTTTGTGCAAGCCAAACCCGTGTGGGGGACATGCGCCGGCATGATTTTCCTGGCGAAAGACATTGGCCGCGATCAACCGCTCATCGGCGTGATGGATATTCAGGTCAACCGGAACGCTTTCGGGCGGCAGGTGGATAGTTTCGAAACCGATCTGACCGTGCCCGAACTCGGCGCGGACCCGTTCCACGCGGTCTTTATCCGCGCGCCCATCGTCACCGGCGTGAGCGATGGCGTGCAGGTGCTCGCGCGGCTGCCGGAAGATAATCACAAGGGGGGGATCGTCGCCGTGCGGCAGGGGCATTGGCTCGCTACCGCGTTTCATCCCGAATTGACGCCGGATAACCGTTTCCATCGCTATTTTCTGCGCGAGGTGGCGGGTTTGCCGGTGGAGTAATTTGAGCGTTCTTGTAGGGGAGTACCAATGTGTACTCCCATAACCCCCATTAAAACGATATGACCATGCTCACCCCTATCACCATTCGCCACGCCACCCTTGCCGATCTCGACGCTTGCCACCACGTCGAATCGACTTGTTTTCCCCCGGATGAAGCCGCTTGCCGCGCCAGCATCCAGACGCGGATCGCTGAGTTTCCCGCCGGGTTTATTGTCGCAGAATGTGAAACGGACCAGGGGCGCACGATCATCGGCATGATCAACAGTGGCGCAACCCATCAGGACGACATCACCGACGAGGACTTCAAAAAGCTGATCGGGCACGATCCCGGCGGCGCGAATCTGGTGATTTTTTCGGTGGCGGTGCTGCCAGCTTATCAGGGCCAGGGCATCGCAGCGCAGTTATTGCGGGCGTTCATCGATCAGGCGCGCACACGCGGTCATGCGCGCATTTTGCTGCTGTGCAAAACGCCCTTGATCGCGTATTATGAGCGCTTTGGTTTTGTCCACGCGGGCGAATCGACCTCAACGCATGGCGGCGCAGCGTGGCATGAAATGGTGCTGATGCTGGAAGCCAATGATCACTAAACTCTCTGCGCTGTTGTTTCCCCCCCAATATAAACCCCAAATCTGGCTGTTGTTTTGGGGCACATTATTCAGCAGTACGGGGAACGCGCTGATCTGGCCGTTTTTGACGATCTACATCCGCGAACAACTCGACATATCCCTGACGACGATCACGCTGCTATTCACCTTCCAATCGGTGACGGGTTTTGTTGCTACCGCGCTGGTCAGCCCGATCATGGATCGCCTGGGACGCAAAAAACCGATGATCCTGGCGTTGATTACCAGCAGCATTACAATGATCGTGATGAGTCACGCCTGGGCGTTGTGGCATTGGGCGCTGCTGCTACCGCTTTACACGGTGCAAAATACGGTGTTTCGCATCGGTAGTTACACCATGATCGCGGATATGGTTAAGCCGGATCGCCGTTCCGAAGTCTATGCGTTGCTGCGGATGGGGGATAATGTGGGGATTGCGGCGGGTCCGACGCTCGGCGGATTTTTGGTAACGGTATCGTATGCCCTGTCATTTTATCTGGCAGGGGGGGTGCAAATTGTGATCGCGGTGTTCATGATCCGCATGATCGGCGAAACCTTACTGGATGCCGCTCCCGATGCTGGTGCAGTTCTGGCTCAACCCGGTTATGGTCCCTTGCTGCACGATCAGTCCTTCCTGATGACCTGGGGGTTGTATATCCTGGTGCAGATCGCTAACGCGATGGTGTTTGTGCTGCTTGGCCTCTATGTCAAGGAAAATTTCGGCATCCCCGAAAATCGCTATGGATTCATTGTGGGGGCGAATGCGGTCATGGTCGTGACGCTGCAATACAGCGTGACGCGCGTATCGGATCGCTATCGCGCGCTGCCCGTGATCGCGCTCGGCGCGCTGCTCTACGCGGTGGGGATGGGCGTGTTTGGGATGGCGGGTGGCTTTGTGATGTTCCTGGCGGGTATGGTGATTCTGACGTTGGGTGAATTACTGCTCGTGCCAACGGCGACGGCGCTCGTGGCGAACATTGCCCCGCCGGATATGCGCGCGCGCTATATGGGCACGTTTAGCCTCTCGTTCCGCATTGGCGCGGGGATCGGGCCGGTGGTGGGCGGTGTGTTGAGCGATACCATTGCTCCGGCAGCGACATGGTACGGGGGCATGGTGGCGTGTGTGCTGGCGGCGGCGGGCTTCTGGCTTTTGCGCGACAGACTCAACCCGGAGTGCGCCGCGTCGTACCAGTTAGTACCTTGTGTGGATGCGAATTCGGAATCGTAACATAATACGGAGGCAGCATGACCACCAAACCAACCATCATCTACACCTTCGATCTGAGCGCCGGAACGTAGTACGATATGACTGAGTATTAGTTTTTATATCAATGATAGTTGTTTTAATTATATAAGTTGGCGTATAACTGACGTAGGGTTAACATCGATTCTCCGGCGATGATCCGTCTATTGAATCGCCTGTGTAGTATTTTACAATATAGCACAGGCGCTCAGGAGAAGGAGCGCGTTTATTACTATCCTGAGGAGGACGTATGTTTACCAAACGGGTTGCTATTGGTATGGTATTGGTTGTCATGATGGGCGCGGCGGCGCTGCCTATGGCCTGCGCGCAAGAAGAAGACCCGACACCGGAAAATGCCGTTGAAACGTTTTACACCTGGTATTTGGGGCTGTTGACCCCCGATGAAACGGGCGAATGGGAAAATCCGCTGATGGGTGCATACCGGGAAAGTGATGCACTAACCCGCAACTTCATCGCCCAAGTGGACGAGTTGTTAGCGTCATTTACCGGTGGGGGCTATGATCCCTTCATCTGTGCGCAGAACATACCGGGTACATTCATGATGAGCGATGTCGAGTATGATGGTGAGGATGTGGCGCAGCTTGTTGTGACAATGGACTTTGCCAATTACCACGCCTTCACGGTTGAATTGGTCAATATGGATGATGCCTGGTTGATCAACGATGTTGTCTGTGGTGCTGAACGTACCCCGGAGCATGTGGTGCAGAGTTTCTATACCTGGTATTTGGGCTATACCCGGTGGGATGGTCAAGGCACATTGCCTAATCCGATGGTGGATGGCGCATACCGGTTCCATTCGCTGTTGAGCGATGCGTTTATTGCCCAGGTGGATGAACTGCTGGCCTCATTCGAAGGTTTTGGTCATGATCCATTTGTCTGTGCGCAAGATGTACCTACCGTAATCATGATTAGTGACGCTGAGATCGATGATGACACGGCGCGTATCAGCCTGACTACCAATTTCCCGAATCATGAATTTGCAGTGGAGTTGGCCCAAGTGGATGAGGAATGGATGATCGACAATATTGTGTGCGGGCAGTAACTTGTGTTTGATCGCCATAAACACCAACCAGGGGAACCACCGCGTTCCCCTCGGTTTTTGAGTCAGTTCAACGATCCAGTTAGCGATCATCCTCCGGCGGCGCTTTGGGCGGCAGCCAGCCAAACGGCGTTTCATCTTCCCCTAGATCGTCGCCATTATCGCGGCGGGGCAAAAATTGCGGCAGCTTGATCCTTGTGCGCTGGCGTTGGCCCACGATCTCGCGCCCCAAACGGCGCAGATCGCCCGCGTAAAGCAAGCGATTTGGCGGCAGTTCAGCCAGCAGCGCCGCCCGTGCAATGCCCTGTGCGGCAATATCAACGGGGAGTGGGCTGCGGCGTCCGAAGAATACGCGCAAAAAAGGCAGTGCCCCCACGCGCGACAGCATCGCGTAAAAATGCCCGCCGGATTGGTCCCGATCAAACAGCAGGGGCGCGCGCACTATTGCCCACCGCAAGCCACTATTGCGCAGGTATTTTTCCGCTTCGCGCTTGCTGCGCACATACTCCACCGAAACACCGGCTGGCCGACTCGCCGGACTCAGCAGCATGAAATAGGGTACGCCATCGCTCACGGCCATACTGATCGCGTTGCGTGCGGAAACCAGATTCAGTTGGTGGAAGGTGAAGCCGCGTTCCGGTTGGGCGCGGATACTGCCCACCAGATGAATCACCACGCCGTTACCGCGCGAGCGTCCTTTGAGGCTGGCGACATTCCATACGTCACCCGAAACCATGTGAATATGGCGGCGTAAGGAGCCGAGCTTTTCCTCGTTTTCCGGGCGTACTAATACGGTCACATCCGCGCCTGCATTGACCAGCGCGGTCACCACTTGCCGCCCGATAAAGCCGGTCCCCCCCGTGACAAATACTTTGTTCCAGTTGCGTCTTGCCATGTGCCCTCATCATTCAGGATCGCGTCGCACCGGTTCATTCTAGCGGTTGGGGCAACGCTGGTCAATTGTTGGACACATGGCAAATGAGCGCAA
>JAFGJA010000016.1 GCA_016929355.1 Anaerolineae bacterium
CATGACTTCTCTATCTTTGCAGTTTTTTGGATTGACCCCTATCCCCCACCCCCTTTCCCCGCAAGCAAGGAAAGGGGAGCAAAGTCCCTCCCTGTCTGCGGGGAGGGACTTAGGGTCAATACGGTTTAGTTAAGGCGCGCGGATAATCAGCGTTTCGGGCCACTATCACCGGAGGTTGAAACCTCCGGCTACGCCAGTCAACAGCCCGTAAGCCCTCTAAAGGGGCTAAAATCGTGTGCGCCGCTGGTTTTCAGCCCCTTCAGAGGGCTTACCGCTCTTGGCAATTAGCCGTAGCGCTTCAGCCTACGGCGCAAAAGACCGGTTATGTTCAGCGTCGCATATCGGCTTAACTAAACCGTATTGGATTTAGGGTGGGGTTAAGCAACCTAACTAAAAGTGCAAAAACAAAGCATGAATTGTCCCTACCGTATGTTGTTAAGAATCCACTTCGCCCAAACGCGCAAACAACCGCTCCGCATTAGCCGTACTCAACGCCGCGAACGCCTCATCCGTCATCGTGCGCAGCGCCGCGATCCGTTCCGCGATATAGCGCACATAAGCCGGTTTATTCGGACGCTTGCCCCGGTAGGGATGCGGCGTCAGAAAGGGGCCATCGGTTTCGACCAGAATCTGATCTTCGGGAATACGCGCCGCGATCTGGCGCAGATCGTCGGCTTTTTTGAATGTCACCGGCCCCGTAAACCCCAGGTAGAAGCCAAGATCAAGCGCCTGATCCGCGATCTCGCTTGGCGCGGAAAATGAATGTAACACGCCGGGCCGATCCTTGAGTGACTCCGGCAGCGTCTTTACCCAGGTGCGTAGCATGGCGATCACGTCGTCGCTCGCCTCGCGGTTGTGGATGATCACGGGTAATTCGAGTTCCGCCGCTAATGCCAACTGCGCTTCAAACGCGCCCCACTGCGTTGCCTTTGGCGATGTATCCCAATAATAATCCAGGCCGATCTCGCCAATAGCGACAACTTTGGCATGATCAGCCAGCGCGCGCACCTCGGCTAATGTCTCATTGGCAAAATCAACCGTACTGGTCGGATGGATACCCACCGCCGCATACACACCCGCATACTGATCCGCCAACGCCAGCGCCGCCCGGCAGCGTTCCAGATCGACGCCGGGATTGATGATGCGCGTCACACCAACGGCGGCGGCTTCCTCTACAATCTCATCACGCATGTCATCATAGGCATTAAAATCCAGATGGCAATGGGTATCAATCAACATAGCCTATCCAATGAGCCGAATCGAAAAAACAGATCAAACGAAAAAATCCCCTCTCTACACGGTAGGGAGGGATTACCCCTGTGCCGCTTTGACCGCCACCGCCAACGATTCCGTAAACGGCGCGCGCAACACGCCCTGCTCCGTGATCAACCCGGCGAGATAGCGATGCGGCGTCACATCAAACGCGGGATTGCGTGCGTTGAAATGCGCGGGCACGATCTCCAAGCCATACGGCGCGCGGACCTCATCCAGATCGCGCTGTTCGATGGGAATAATATCCCCGTTAGCCATCGTCAGATCGGCGGTAGAAGTCGGGAACGCAGAATATACAGGAATCTCGTTTTCGTGGGCCAAGACCGCGATCTGATACGAACCGATCTTATTGACCACATCACCATTCGCTGCCACGCGATCCGCGCCAAAAATGACGATATTCACTTCGCCGCGCCGCAGATAATAACCCGCCGCCGTATCGGGAATAATCTCATACGGGATGCCGAGTTCCTCACATTCCCACGCGCTGAGACGGGAACCTTGCAGCCGGGGGCGTGTCTCATCCAGCAAAACGCAGATATTTTTGCCCTGCTCGTAAGCCATGCGAATCGTGCCGAGCGCCGTACCATAATCCACCGTCGCCAGAAAGCCCGTGTTGCAATGGTGCAAAATCGTATCACCATCGTTGATCAGTTCCGCGCCATGCGCCGCCAGTTGTTTGTTAATCGCCACATCCGCATCGGCCATGCGTTCGGCTTCGGCCAAAAGCGCGCGACGAATATCATCGGCCCGATCCAGACTTTCGTCGCGCGCCACGTCGAGCATATGATCCACTGCCCAGGCCAGATTAACCGCCGTTGGCCGTGCCTTTTTGAGAATCACCGCCGCCACATTCAAAAAGTCCAACAGATCGCCCACCGTGAGCGCGCCCGATTGGTACGCCGCCAGCGCCATTCCATACGCCGCCGATACGCCAATGGCCGGTGCGCCGCGCACCACCATATCCGTGATCGCCTGCGCCACCTCACGATAATCGTCATATTCGACATGGGCGAGATGCCAGGGAATACGCCGTTGGTCAATCATCCGCACCCGATTTTGCTCGGTCCATTCTACAGTTCGCATAACCGTTTGCATCCTGTCCTTTAAGTATTGAATACCACACCAAACCGAGTGTAACCCCTCGGTTGAGGCGCGTCAACCCGTTCCGTTTTTTGGCACATCCCCAAAAATCGCAGTAAGCTAGTAGCATCATATTTTGCTATCGTATGGGGGCTATATTTGTTTACACGAATCACTCTGTTTTTGACCCTACTCCTACTAATCTGTGCTGGCTGTAGTTCTGATACCGCCAAAAATCCCAATACGGACGCGCAGCAGCAAGCGGCTACGGCGGCGATCCTGGCGCAGACGCCTTCAGACACACCCAGGCCCACCGCTACCGCCACGCTCACCTGACGCCAACCCAAACGCCGCTCCCATCCGAAACGCCACTGCCGACGATCACACCAGAACCCACCATGCCCCCCATAACGCGCTATATCACTACCGAAATGATCAATGTGCGCACCTGTATCGGGGTAGACTGCGAGATTGTGACGCAGCTATCGTATGGCGATTCATTTCGCGCGCTCGGCCAGGAAACAGATGCCGACGGCGCGATCTGGTATCGCTCCATGATCGGCACACAAACCGTCTGGATCGCCGGGTGGTTCACCAGCACCGAGCGCCCCTCCGCGCCAACAGCGACTCCAGTCCCTATTCCACAATCTACTCAGCCGCCTGCACGAAATTGGAATTGCAACGGGAATCTCTACGATTGCCGTGATTTCGCGTCCTGCGCAGATATGAGATCGTACTGGAACACCTGCCCCGGTGATCCCTCCCGTCTTGACGGTGACGATAATGATGGTCGGCCGTGCGAAGATCGCTGCGGCTAATGGAGAAACCAATTCAAACGCGCATCATGTAGAGACCGACCAACGTGTCGCCCCTACCGGATCATTACACCCTATTAGCCGCCTCTATAATGGCAAATAACCTACTCCGCCGGGATGACGGGCAGAACAATATACGAGGCGTAATCTGCATTGCGATACACGGTGATCGTGGGCGGCGGGTCTTGCTCCGGCGTGAGATAGGTATCCGCGTCCGCCCCCGTGATCGTGATACGAAGCTGGTGTCCCGCATCGAAAATATTCGATGTTGGATGCAGGTCAAAGACCAGTTCCACGATCTCGCCCGGCACAACAGAACTCACCGTGTCACTCAACCCGCTGTGATAGGGCAAACCGAACATATGCCAGGGCGCGTCCTGCGTATCCCGGTGTGAGGCGCGCAAAATACCTTCGGTGATGTAGGTTGATTGACCACGCGCGTCCACTTCTTCGAGATAAACCATCACGTCAAAATCGAACACATCCGCACTCACCCACAGATGCGCCACCGGATGCCCCGTAATTTCGGTATCCACCGCAAAGGGCAACGTAGTATAAGTTAGCCCCTTTTCATCGTTCGCGGTCATATCCGGGTAGCCAAACCCGCCGCCGTAGCCATCCGTCCAGCGCGTTGTGCGGCCCGTTGTCGTCGTATAATCCACCGTATAGGCGTCTTGACCAGATTCATCTGTTGGCGCAGCGAGCGACAAGAGGCCATCATTGACCGAATCGACACTTTCCGCCGGTCCCGCCGCGAGATAGTAGGGTGTCGGTTGTTCTGCGGGCAGCGGCCACTGATCCGCAAACCGCCATGCACCCTCACCTGGCGCGCCCATCACGCGGTAATAGATCGGGGGTTCGTCCATAATGCCGTTATCAATCCCCTTGAGCCAGTAATCGAACCAGCGCAAATGCTCGACGGCAATATCGAAGCCGCCGCTTCCATTATGCGACCAGGGCGTAAACACGATTTTTTGCGGCACGGTCAAATTATTGAACCACAGCGCTGCATCACGCGGGTACATATCGTACCAGCCCGCCAGCGTATAGATCGCCACGCCGGACTCGTTAATCTGATCGAGGTAGTTGGCGGGGCCAAATTCGTTGTAGATCGGCGTATTATCGCTCGTCGCTGCACCATCACGGTAGGGATTAGCGAGCGCAATATCGTAAATATTCCAGTTTTGGCGATGTTCCTTGAGCGCGGCCTTGAGCAGCGTTTGATCCGTATCGGCATCAACCGGGGCCGCCGGGATCAGATTATCCAGCGCGACATTGCCCGTCCCCCACATCAAAACAAAATTCTCATGCAAGATGCCGCCGTGATAGACAAAATCGTAGAGATCATACATTGCCATCATGGGGAAAATAGCTTTCAAGTGGGGCGGCTGCGTGCTGGCCGCCATATACTGCGTGATCGCCAGATAAGACAACCCGTACATGCCAACATTGCCATCACACCAGGGCTGCGCGGCGAACCATTCGGTCATGTCGTAGGCGTCCTGCGCTTCTTCCGGCGTGAACGGTCCGCGCCGCGTGCCAAACGATGCACCACCGCCGCGCACATCCACCGCCGCGATCACGTAGCCGTGTTTCAGCATCGTTTGCAGCGAGGGCCGCGCTTCGACGATCCCGATCACACGCCCATCGTCGGAGACGTTCGCGCGATGATAACGGTGATGCGTCCACAACACCGGCAAGGGATCATCAACGGGAACGCCATCCACCGCCGGACGGTAAATGTCCACCGCGAGTTGAGTCCCGTC
This sequence comes from Anaerolineae bacterium, assembly GCA_016929355.1. Classification (GTDB taxonomy): domain Bacteria; phylum Chloroflexota; class Anaerolineae; order Aggregatilineales; family Aggregatilineaceae; genus JAFGJA01. Next base: position 4,937 of record JAFGJA010000016.1, read on the forward strand.
GCGCACCTCGACATAGCGCGATTCCCGCACCCATTCATCGTACATTGCCTCAGAATAGCCGCGATACACACCGGGCCGCGACACGCGATCATTGTCTTGTGCAGTGGCCGGGAAACTAACCGAACCGATCATGACAACTAATAAAATAACCAGAAACCCGAACCTTTTCATGACCTTATAACCTCAATACGCAGTTTGTGCGCTATACTCACGCAAACAGAACATTTGTTTGCTTTGCAATCACCCACATTATAATCATAAGCCAGAGGCGGAAAAAGTGTTAACTCAAACCCTGCTCACCAACCGGATCGCGCTTGTCACCGGATCAACCGGCGGCGCTTCATTGCATCCGGGCGTGGCTGCCGTACATGCGGGCGCAGCAGTGTATTAATGGGCGACCACACGCACGCAGCCCACGCCCCTATCTCGAAAAATTGAGGATAATCACTTGTCAGGCGCGCGGTAATGTACTATTGTAGACACATCATCATTATGACAAGTCGGAGATTATCATCATGAAATTATCCGTTCTCTTAGGTGGTTTACATAACCCCAATCCCGCTACCCGATTGGATGTCGTCCGGGTATTGGGCATGTTGGATGAAACGCGCGCGCTCGAACCTCTGCGCGAATGCTACCCCAACGAAACCGATGATTCCGTCCGGCAAGCGATTGCCTGGGCGGGCAAGCGGCTGTTTCAAGCGTATCAGGCAGGCTATTCCACCGTTGATGAAATTTTCCAGTATTTTGGGATTGACCGCGAAATCGAGAATACGCCGGACGAAGACGAAGCGCGCCTTATGCAGCAGATGGATTACAGCCTGCAACGCGATCTGGTGGATATGCGTGAAAAAGGTGCGCGGGGCAAGGTCGGCTGGGCCATTGGCGTGGGTGCAGTCGCGGGTGTTGGCGCGGGTTTACACGCGATGATGATGCAAGGCGCGGAATCAGCATCCTCCGCGATGGCGGATCGCCCACGGATCGGGACGACGCGCACCCCGGCCACCGCCCCAACCGATGCGGATATTTCAATCTGGCTGCGCCGCCTGCACGAATCGGATCAAGAAGGGACGCGGGAACAAGCGATCATTCAATTGACCGAACTCAATAACCCGCGCGCCCTGCCCCATCTGGCCGCCACCTTCATCAACGATCCGTCGCCCCAAATCCGTCAGGCAGCGCAACGTTTTGGCAAAATTTTGTATTGGCGCGCCGTGTATTGGACGATGGAACAGGATGGCTCAATGGCGGCGGAAATCCAACGCCGCGCGACTGCGCTTGGTAAGAAAATCAAAGCGGACAAAACGGGGACTACGCCGGACACCATCCCGCAGCTCGGCGCAGGACCAGGCGCACAACCGCCCACCCCATCCGGCTCACCGGCGGTGGATGTGGCTGATATTCTGATGAAAGCGAAGGAAGGCCGCGCCAAACGCAAAAGCAAACAGCGTCCCAGCAGCCGGAAACGCAAGCAGTAAGGGGTACAGTCAGACAGGGCGTATCGCGTGATACGCCCTTTTATTCCCTATCCTGCGTGATTAATACGCTACAAACGACTCCAGCGTGACGGCGAAAGCATCCTGATCGCTCAGATAGCGGATGCAATACTGCGACGGATAGTAACCCGGTTCCGGCATTTCCTCCGGCATACTGATCGCAGCGCAGGTTTCAGGATTGCGTTCTTCCAAAAACGCATTCGTGATCATCGGTTCATAGAACGTCAGCCGCCCACCAAATGCCCCGTAAATCCAGGTGTGGGTGAATTGTTCCGTCCCCATCAGTTCATGCGCCGCCATGTTGACCAGATGGTTGCCCATGCCCGGTGCGATCTCAGCCACATCAATATAGCCTGGCGGAAGCTGGCCTTCAGGCAGCGGCAGCGCAGCCTGGGCTAGCGTGTCGCATGTGACCGGGACGGGATGCTCACCGGCAGGCGCACCAGGCGGATTGGGCACAAAACACATGGTATCGGCTGTAGCTGTCGCAATCGCGGTGCGCTCGTCGTTGGTGATCGTGTAGAAATGCATGTCAAAGTGCGGTTTATCGTAAACATCTGCCGGAGGATGACCAAATGGGTTCCAGTTGATCACGGCATGTTTAAAAGGAATAGCCACCGCCGTGTCAGGGAAATAGAGGACAACCTCATGCCCACAGCACGGAATGATGACATTGCCGCTAGCATCAACAACATCCCAATGCCCATCGCTTGGTGTTTCCGGCAGGCCAGACAGCAAGCCAGCCGTAAAATAGAGGCCAACATATTCCGGTTTACCAGACGAATCCGCAGTCACAAAGGTCTGGATCGCGCCATCACCAAATCCGGCGAGTTCGCCCCAGCTTGTGTTTGATCCAAAGGGAAGCGTTTGAATATCGGGACTTTGAGCGAATAGAGATGATCCAGCGAAAAGGGTCGTGACCAACGCTAATAACGCGATCCCGATACGTGCCATGCTGCGCATGGTGTAGGTTGATTTCATGGTTGTTATGCTCCCGGACACTATGAGTAATCTTCGTTGAGAAAATAGGCTTGCGGACGACTCACGACGCCAGCCTTTTGCATCGCCTGCCGCAAATCGTCAGATTCGGCGAACTGGCGAGCGTTGGCAACGGAATCCCATTCGAACAGAATCACCACATGATTAGGGTTATCGGCATCCCGGAAAAGCTGGTAAGCTTCGCACCCACTGGCTTGGCGCATATCATCATGCCGTTCAAATATAGTTCTCCACTGCGCATAATCTTCGACATCGTGAACAATGAGTAGATGGGCCATCTTTCAATCTCCTATTACATATTTCCCCGCCGCCAGCCCATTATGCCTTTTGAGCAAGGGGTATCAGGGGCCTCTCTAATGGTTATTTTGAAGGGGTCCGGGTCAAACTGCCTGTGGGGAGACGAGCAATATTTGTAATATATGCGATTACAGAATAATTGTCAATATTATATAATAAAAATCATGTAAATAATAAAATTTACGATCAAAAAAGAGGCAGGTTTGAACCCTGCCCCAATCTATACCGATAACTGGCGAAACCTAGCCCGCCATCGTATCCTCTTCACCGTTCACGATTGGCAGATCGATGATCTCATAGGGCTGACCACCGCGCGTGATCGTCAGGTATTGGACATTCACCCACCCGTCCAGATCACCCGCCGCCGACGTGTATGTCACCTGGACCCACGAGCCATCGCCGTTACGCCCGTTGATGACCATTGAGTCACCACTCGGAATACCGACAACGACACGGCCATCCGCCGTTGGCTGATCGCGCAGATTCAGGTTCGCGCCGGGATTCAGGTTGACCACACCAACCACGTCCTGTTGTTCGAGCGGAATAACCGGCGACTGGCCGGGCAGTTCATAGTAACCGGCTTCGCCCACATCGACGACAACCAAATCCTCAATGCCAACAGCCCGCCCCAGGCGCGTCAGCGTGACATACTGCTGCGACACCCAACCAATGGTCGCGCCGCCGTTTTCGGTGCGGTAGCGGACATAGAGCCAGACCGGATCAGTCGGCTGACCGACCAGACCCGCGCTCGGCGCTTCCGCATACCCCAGCACCTCAAGTTGGGCCTGCGCCGGAACCAAATCGAGCGATTCGGACGCCGTTTCAGGATAGCGGCGCAACTGCAAGCTGACGCCCGGTTCGAGTCCGACGGTAGCGATCACCGCGTCAAAGAGCGGCGTGGGCGGCGAAACATTCGCGCCAACCACTTCGCCGGGCCGGTTAAACGGTTCTTCGGGCAGTTGTTCCCACAGTTCGTCGAGTTCATCCAGCAATTTCCCCCGGAATTCGACCCGCAAAAACTGCACATTGACCCAGCAGTTGACATACCCGCCACCTTGCGGCTCCCACCGGACAGCCACCCACAAATCCTCAATCGCTTCGACAACGGGCGTCGGTTCCGGCGTGGGATCGCCGGTTTCGGGCACGAGCGGCGTACCGGTACGCCCGATGACGGTTAGCGTCGTGCCACTGGGGATGAGGGCCAATGACTTGGCTTCAGAAGATGGCTGCTGGCGGCAGTGCAGATTCGCGCCAGGATTCAGTTCGACATAAGCAATCGGCAGCGGCCCGGCCCCGGCTGCGTTCACCGCCTGTGTCGGCTGAACAACGACCTGCGCCTGCGTCGGTTGAACCACCAACTCGCTCTGCGGCTGGGTGGGCTGGATCACCAATTCAGAATCGCCCTGAGCAAGCGGCTGCGTCGGCTCAATAACGACCTGCGGCGCCGTCGTCGGCTCAATAACCACCACTGGCGCTTGCGTCGCTAAGGGGAGATCGTCGGCGGGAGCCTGTGTTGCCAACGCCAACTCCTGAGTCGGTTCAACCTGGGCCGGCACGTCCGTCGGTTGGGGCTGCGCCACTACCGCCGGTTGCGCCGGAACGGGCATACTCAACAACCCGACATTGACCGCCGTACCCTGCACCTGGGCATTATATGGCGCGCTGTCGCTGCCATAGACCAGCACGGAATAGAGCATCCCGCCGTAATACGTTTCGGCAGGCATAACCATCGTGATCGGATTATCGCCCGCATCAATACTGATATTAAGCATATATTCGCCCGGCGTGACCGAGATGGCATCGCTTTGCGCGTTGGCGCTCAAAGCCGCAGCCAGGGCAGTAGACGCCGCATCGCTGAGATTCACGCTCACGGCTGCACCCGCGACGGCGTTGATCACATTCACGGAAGCCATGCTTTCCGCGACAGTCGCCGTTGAAGCAAACTGCTGGATCACCAGGGATGCATCCGCCTGTTGGCCGAGGATCACCACCGTCTGCGGCAGCATATCCGCCGCCAACGCGATCTCAGCGCTCAAGAGCGGTTCACCGGCAGGATCGGCCCCTGGCTCGTAGATCGAGATCGTGTGGATGTTCGCCGGAACCGCCAGATGCCCGGTCATGTCACCCAACGCGAAGGACGACGCGACCAACTGATCGCCCGCGTATACGTCAACGGCGGCAAAATCGGAACTGCCATGCGCAAATTGCACCAGCACCGAATCGGCCTGCGCATTGATCGGAGTCACGATCACCTGCGCCGTTACGCTGCCTTCCACGCTGCCCATCGCCACAATCGTGTAGAGCATTCCGGCACGGATCGGCAAATTGCCAATATCGGCCAGCGCGCTTTCCACTGCGCCACCCGCCGGAACCAGGACCAACCCCTGCACACTGGCGGGGATGTTGATCGTGCCATACTGGACGTTGTAATTAATCCCTTGCAGCAGGGGCACACCAAATTCGGTATTGACCACATCCAACGCGGGCGCATCGGCCACCGCGCTGATCGCGGTCAGGCGGGCCATACCAAATTGGATTTCGTCCAGAATGTCTTCATACAGGAACGTTTCGATAGCACCGGGCGCGCCCTGCGCCACGACGGTATACGCCAGATCAGGGGTGAGTGATACGGTTGCTTCAACCAAAGCAGGGGTATCTGTACCGGCCCCTGACTGGCGCAGAATAAACTGGTATTCGCCGCTTGGCACAGCGAGGTGGGGCGTGCTGTCACCATACGCCAGCCCTGCCGCGATGCGCGTCCCGTTGGCGTACACGTCCACACTCGGCGCACCGGGTACGGCGTGCAGCACCCGCACGCGCGCTAAGGTATCCTGGGCTTGCGCCGGAGACCCACTTACCGGACCCGCCAGCATAACGACCAATGCCGCTAGCAGCAGTCCGGTCAACATCCAAAGTCGATTTCTCATACGTTGTGCTCCTCGCAATTAAAACTCTCTTTGTATCACAGCCCACGCCTTCAGCGTCGCCACAACACAAGCCGCCCTATTTTAGCGCAACAATGGCCCATTACCCAACGGTGAATCGGCGATTTGCCGCCGATTAGTACCAATGTGAGGGGTCTGAGATCGACCTCACCCACCCAGGACATTCACCCGCAGCGTATCCAACATTTGCAGCGCGGCGAGATTCCACGCCGGAAACACACATTGACTCGGCCCGTTTACCAGATCGGCCCAGATGTTGCCATCGCCCGGTTCCCAGAA
>JAFGJA010000674.1 GCA_016929355.1 Anaerolineae bacterium
CCCCATCGACGGTTCATCCAGCAGCAGCACGCGCGGTTTGCCCATCAGGGCGCGCCCAATCGCTAACATTTGCTGCTCACCACCGGAGAGCGTCCCGCCGAGTTGTTTGTGGCGTTCTTTCAAACGCGGGAAGGTTTCAAACACAAAATCCAGATCATTAGCGATGCGGTGCTTATCCTGCCGGGCATACGTGCCCATTTCCAGGTTTTCCGCCACCGTCAGACGTTGGAAAATGCGCCGTCCTTCCGGTGACTGGATAATGCCTCGCTCCACGATATGATGGGGGGATAACTGCGTAATGTCTTCCCCGGCCAGCAAAACCCGCCCTTCCGAACTGCGCACAATCCCGCAGATCGTGTTGAGCGTGGTCGATTTGCCCGCCCCGTTACCGCCGATCAGGGTCACAATTTCGCCCTCTTCAACGGTCAGGGAGATGCCGCGCAAGGCATGGATTTTGCCGTAAAATGTATGCAGATTTTCAACTTCTAACAGCGCCATGCTAAACCGTCCTAGTCCAGAAAATCAAGGTCTACATTATCCGCCGAAGTGCCCAGGTACGCTTCGATCACCTGGGGGTCCTTCTGGACTTCAGCCGGGGTTCCTTCGGAAATCTTCCGCCCGTAATCCAGCACTGTTACTTGATCGGAGATCGCCATCACGAATTTCATATCGTGCTCGATCAACAAGATCGTCAGGTCGCGTTCATCGCGCAGGCGGCGGATAAAGCCCATCGTCGCTTCGGTTTCTTGCGGATTCATCCCGGCGGTGGGTTCGTCCAACAGCAGCAAGACCGGATTACTGGCAAGCGCGCGCGCGATTTCCAGGCGGCGCTGGCTCCCATACGGGAGATTCGTTGCCAGCAGATCGGCCACGTCAGCCAGTTCCACGAATTCCAACAGCGAATAGGCCTGTTCGAGCGCTTCATCTTCTTCCGCTACATTGATCGGAGTTCGCAGTAAAGCGCCCATTGGCGTGGTGCGCAAGCTGGAATGAGTCCCGACCAGCACATTTTCGAGCACCGTCATGCCGCTAAACAGGTGAATGTTTTGATACGTGCGGGCAATGCCGCGCGCGGTGATCTGGTCAGGCCGCAATCCTTGAATGGGGTAATCCAGAAAACGAATTTCACCCTCTTCCGGCGTATAAAAGCCACTGATGCAGTTGAAAAAGGTCGTTTTCCCCGCCCCATTCGGGCCGATGACGCTGGCGATCTGGTTGCGCGTAATGATCAGGTCCAGATTACCCACCGCCACCAAACCGCCGAAGCGTTTCGTTACGTCGTTCGCCTGGAGAACAGGCACACCATTTGTATCAGCCATTATGCCTCGCCCTCCTCTGATTGAGATGTGCTGTTGCCGTGTATCAAATTCTGGGCACGTTCACGGAGTTGCACGTTGGGGGCCGGGAGTAAGCCCTCAGGCCGGACAATCACCATGACGATGAGCAGCGCGCCAAAAACGAGAATACGGTAGGTTTCCAGGTCACGCAGCACTTCCGGCACGCCGATCAGCGCAATCGCGCCCATGATCACGCCCGGAATACTGCCCATACCGCCGATGATCACCAGACTCAGCACCTCAATCGAAACATTGAGATCGAAGTCTTTGGGATAGATGTTCGCTTGCAGCGATGCAAAAATCACACCACCGATCCCGGCGAAGGCCGCGCCAATCGCAAACGCCATCAGTTTGGACTGCACCAGATTGATACCCATTGATTGCGCGATATCTTCGTCGCTTTTCATCGCGCTCCATGCCCGACCTGTGCGGGATTGCTTCAAGCGGGTCGAGAATAAGGCAACAACCGCGATCCCAATCAGGATCAAATAGGTCATCACCATCGCTTCTAGTTTAGGTGGTGCGGCCTCGGCCACCGGCTTGGGAATTTCCAGGATACCCTGGGGGCCGCCGGTATATTCGCGCAGGTTATTGAACATCAAACGAATAATCTCACCGAAGCCCAATGTCACAATGGCGAGATAATCACCGCGCAGCCGCAGCACCGGGATACCTAACGCGATACCCGACAACCCGGCGACGATGACGCCGACAATCAAACCGACAATGAACGGAGACGCATTGTTGAAGACGTCTTCAAACAATCCCGCGCTATCCAAAATTTGCGCAACAATGGCGCTCACCAGCACCGATCCCACGATCAACAGCGTGGTGATTCGAGGGGTGGGTAAACCGGGGAAGGGGATCAGCGAGGGACGATCTGCGGCTACGGTGCGTTCGCGCTGCCGCCACCACGACATCCCTGCCGCCACCACCAGCAGCGTCACAATCACCGTCACGACCACCCAACCGATGATCTGCACGACCAATTCGTCGTTGCCAGCAAACCGGAGGACATCCGTCTGCTGGTTGTTCTCATCGAGTTTGAGTTGGTTGGATGACAGAAACGCATAGGTATAAGCACCCAGGGCGAAAAACGCGACATAGCCCAGGTCCAACAGCCCGGCATAACCAACCACGATATTCAAGCCCACACCGAGCATCACATTAATGCCAACTTTCGCCAGCACATTGTTCTGCCCTTGATCCAGGTAAAGCGGCATGAAGACAATAATCATCAGCCCGAACGTACTGGCAAATTGGGCTTCAAACCGCTTCGCGTCACGCAGCGCATACCAATTTTGCACCGCCAAGCCCGCCGCGATTAATCCGACCACCAGCAGGGTGAGCGTTTGTTGCCCATTCGGATCGCTTTCCGTCACTACGAACGCCGTATTGCCGTCCACGATTTGCCAGACGCCCAACGCGCCTATACCGACGATGATCGCCAGGCAAATGCCAAACCGGACCTCGTAGCTCAGTTTCCAATCAACAGGCCGCGCCGCACGGATCGCCACCAACACCCACATGATAATGCCGAACACGATCAGCATTTGCAGGTCACGGGTGCGCCCGCCCAGATCAAACAGGGGATTGAGCGAACTGTACTCATTGGCCGACTGGTTGTAACTACCGTGTCCCACCGACGCCCAGAGCAGCATAAAAAATACCAAAGGCATCAGCAAGATCACCCATTGCGTTACCGGACTGCCGCTTGATGCGCGGCGCATCGTTTGCCAATAGCGGCCTATATCGGCCCGAACAAAAGCCCAGGTCAGGATCGCCGCCGCCACACTGGTAATGATCAGCACCAGCATAAACCCGTAAAAGCCACCAATGACCAGATTCGCGCCCAGCAGTTCCAGACCCGTTTCCTTGTCAAAGGTCAACCGCATGGGATTCGTGCGCAGTTCGGCCCCTTCGGGATACTCACCCGTCAGGGGATTACGGTGGGGATTAGAGCGTAGTTCGGCCTGGGGCACGCCGGAAAGCACTTCCATCGTTTTGGTGTCAACCGCGTTAAAATACTCTTTGACATCAATATCCGGGTCCGTCTGCCAGCGATTGATCAGCGACATGAACAACAACACGATCACGCCCGCCCCAATGCCCATCACAATGGCGTTACTCACGATACGCAAAAGGCTGTCTTCTTGCAATTTACGGGCTAACCGCCAGCCAAAAATCGCCATGACCAGCAGCAGCAAAAACATCGCCA
>JAFGJA010000675.1 GCA_016929355.1 Anaerolineae bacterium
TTTAACCAGGGTTTTGTAGGGGCGGACCAATGTGTCCGCCTTGGGCCGACACGCTGGTCGGCCCCTACGAAAACCATATACTGACTTTCGCCATCGTGTACTAGCTCTTATCAGACTGAGGACCGACATTATCCTGAGCCGGATCGAAGCGCGTTTCGCGCTGCAAATCATGCGCACTTTGATCCAGCCGGTGTTCGGGCAGATCGTCGGAAGTCCGCACCGCGTGGATCGCATCGTGATCTGTGCCGGTGCGCCGCAGCACACTACGCCGGTGCAGATTCGCCTCGCTGTCGGGGTGACTGACCGCAGGCATTTCTAAGGCCCGGCGCTCATGACGCTCTATATGTTCGCAATCCCTACACTCGGCAGAAAAGGCCGCGAGATCACCCTGAGGTGTGACGCGATCAGACGCTTCGCCTGACGTGGGCGGTGTGTTGTGTTCACCTGGACCGGGCAGGTTCGTTGGCAGTGTCATGGGTTCTCTCCTCGCCCTAGTAACAAATCCCGCAGGTATTGTGCCGTGTTTTGCCCTAATCTGCAACTCTGTCTGACAAAATTTTACACTTTTTTATATTTAAAACCAAAACTGTTATTAACACTCTGCATTATCCAATAAACAGAATATGACAAGCGCACATATTTCAGACGTTTTTATGATTTTTTATGTCTCCTTTACATTTTTTATGAAATCCTGTCGTATGATAAAAGTGGGGGCAGGATTTACTAGCGTGGCGGAGATACAGGGTGATGATCTACCAGAATTTGAAACTCCATGAGTGGATCGACAAGGGCCGCGCCAATGGCACAATTGGCGATGTAGTCACGGTGATCTGGGCTTATTGCATGGACGAGCCAACCGCGCTCAAATGGATAGCCGCGATTGTATCGGGCCAGATGAGCGAACACGACGCCCTGGCCGCGTTGCAACCGGATGATTGTGTGACACATACGATCAATGAACTGAAGGCGGCGTCCGATACACCACCAAACAGCCCATAAGACCGTTCGCAATTCGTTAGAACAACGCCAGAAAGCTTGCTTGTGTGTTCTATTTGCCTGTATGATGAAGCTATGTAACCGGGACCGAGGGAGGATTCCTCTTTGACGAAACGCATCTTATACATTGATGATAATCCAAACGATCAACGATTGGTCCGCAAGGTGCTTGCCACACGCGGTTATCAGCTTATCATTGCGGGGAGCGGCGCGGAAGGCATCCAGCAAGCGCAAGTAAGCGACCCTGATCTGATTCTAGTCGATATTCAGATGCCCGGCCTCAATGGGTTGGAAACCGTGCGCCTCCTGCGCAACGTGGAATCGTGCGTCCATGTGCCGATTGTGGCGCTGACTGCGTATGCCGAAAAATACCAGCGCCAGACGTATATCGACGCGGGCTTCACCGATTACCAGCAAAAACAAGCGGGGATCAAACCGCTCTTGGGGCTGGTCCAGACTCATTTGGGGTAGAGGAACACTTTATGAATCGCCCTACCGGGCGGGTTTGAAACCCGCCCCTACCCTGGACAACATGACAAAATCACCTCTACAAAAAATCAAGGCTCGCGCCGCGTTATTCCGCCGCAGTCCATTTGCCCGACATAAACCCGCATCCTACTTCCAGCCAGGCGGCTTCACCTTCATAGTAGTAGGTATCAAAATCAGCCGCCGCACAGACGCCCACATACCCCGCATCGAAACACCCGCCCACATCAACGGTATCGGTATATTTCACGGCGTCCGTACTCACCAATTGCTCACAGGGCACTGTCACGCAGATCGTAAACGCGCCCCCCATCGTGGTGATTGTGCCCGCACAGGCTCCCGTACCTTCAGGATGCACCACCGCCACCTCTGCGGAGGCGGAGGCCGGTTCGCTGGCGAAGATCGATACATCACTGCGCCGAATAGTATCAGCCAGATTGAGAACCGCATACGGGACTTCAAACCCAATCGCCTCACTCACGCCCAGATCAATGGTCAAATAAAAGTCAGGATATTCAAAGGGCAAATCACCCGGTTTGGTTCCTCCGAACACCTGGACCGCCAGACGAGCGCTATCCTGTCCCATTTTTTCCAGCGAGGGACCATACGCCATAAGCGGCTGCGGGATGGACATCTTTAAGACGACGCTATCTTGTGAGGTCGGCACACCATGCGCAAACCCCCATTCAAGCCATTGGATGCTGGTCCCCCATACCTTGAGCAAAAACACCCCACCCACATCAGCCGGTATATCCGCCAGGGCTTGATCAGTAGTGGCGAGATCGTCCGGCGGTGTGGCTAATAACACCAATTCCACCCCGGCCTGATCCGCGAGCGCTTCGATTTGCGCGAGTTGTGTCGCAATGCTCATATGATCGGGATCGTAAACCACCGCCACCTGTGTCGCATCATCGGGCAGCATTTCAACAAACCACTGGAAGCGCTTATCATCTGCATTGAGCAGCAGCAGCCCGGTGATATTTCCGCCGGGTTTTGCCAAGCTGTCAGCATCCCCACTCACTACTGGATCGCCTGAAGCCGAAGCGACGATAATTGGAATCGTTCCCCCGGCCAATGCCTTTGCTTGCGTCAATCCATTAATTTCCGATCCGCCAAAAACACCGCCAATGACAAAAATCAGGTCTAGCTCCGCCACGTTGACGGCCTCAGCCAATAACGCGCCACTGGGTTCGTTGTAATATGTGATATTTTCCCCCTCGGTATAGCCCTGATCCGCCAGCGCTGCTTTGAATGCATCCCATGTTTCAACGCCCGTCGGATTTTGCATAATGGCCCCCACACTATACGACTTTTTCGAGTCGTCATCATCACCACCACACGCCGCCAGCAGCAGCCCGATCAGGATGACAATTAATACCCTATATACGATCTGTATACGCATAGCTATCTCCATGAACTAAATAATAAAGCATAAATTTCCACGAAGGGCTAATGAGGGTGTAACGATATATCCATTCTCAGTATAGATCAGCCTGGCGCGCGCAAGTATAAAAAACTAACAAAA
>JAFGJA010000129.1 GCA_016929355.1 Anaerolineae bacterium
GCTGCGCGAAGCAGCGCGCGTGCTGGCCGAATCGCGGCGCGTGGTAATCGTGGACACCTCCAACGAAATCGGCGGGGATGGCGATGTGCCCCACCCGGCAGTAGGTCGCGCGCGACGGATGCAAGTGGCGCAGCCCACCTTGCAGCATGAAGTGATGATCGAAGCGGTGGAAAATCACAATCCTGAAACGATTGTGATCGACGAAATCGGGCGCGAACTCGAAGCGCAGGCCGCCCGCACGATTGCCGAGCGCGGTGTGCAATTGATCGGCACGGCGCACGGTAACACGCTGGACAACATCCTGCTCAACCCGACGCTCTCCGATCTGGTGGGCGGGATCGAATCGGTCACGCTCTCCGATGAGGAAGCGCGGCGGCGCGGCACGCAAAAAACCGTGCTCGAACGGCGCGCGCCACCGACCTTTAATATGCTGGTCGAAATCCAGACCCGTAACCGGTTGGTGGTGTTGGAAGACATCGCCGCCGCCGTTGATGCGAATCTGCGTGGGCGTCCGCTGCCGGTGGAAGTTCGCACGCGCAACGAAGACGGCACGATCAACATTGAGAGTGTGCAGCCCGAAAAAGCCAGCTTCGGGGATCGCAACGGCAAGCGCCAGAATGGTGGCCGGGCCGGTCAGGAAGATCGCAGTGGCAAACGGGGCAAGAAATACCATGATCGCCAGAGCAGTGAACGCGACTATGATCTGGCGGAACCGTTCGAACCCGTAACCGGCGGTCAGCGCGGTCTGCAAACGCTGCATGTGTATGCGTATGGGGTTGCGCGGAACCGGTTGGCCGATGTCGCCAAGCAGTTACACGTCCCGGTTCAGGTCGTGGAAGACCTGGAAGCCGCGCAAGCGCTGGTCACGCTCAAGAACTACTACCGCCGCCGCCCCCGTCTGATCGTGGATGCGGAACGGATGGGCATTTCGATCTACGTGCTGCGCGCGAACACGGCTACCCAGATTGAAGATTTTCTGGTGGATGTGTTCCAGCTTTACAACAGCACCCAGGGCCAGGACCCGTATGACGCCGCGCTGCGCGAAACGGAAGACGCCATCCGGCGAATTCGCAACGGCGCGCGGTCCATCGATCTCTCGCCGCAAGCGGCCTACGTGCGCCGCAAACAGCATGACATGGCCCGCGCCGCGCATCTGGTTTCGCACAGCTACGGATCAGAGCCGCACCGCCGCGTGCGTATCTTCCGCGATGAGCCGGTGCGCCCGTAAGCATAACACGCCCGTAAACTGAATCAAGCGGAGGCTCCGGGATGGGGCCTCCTTTTGTTTCCAGGGGGGAGCACCAATGTGTGCTCCCGGTTGCGAGAAGCGCGCTACGTGACAAAACTGCATCGGGCGGACCAGCGTGTCCGCCCCCCTCCAAAAAACAAGAGAATCCTTCACAGAGTAGGCATTTTCGGCGACACTGAGTACAATTCAAAGGGAAGTCATCCCACTACTAAGGAGGAACGACTATGAGAATGCGACTCACAGCCCTGCTGGTTGTGATTACGGCGGGCGTAGCCGGTGGTTATGGCGGGTATGATATGTGGACCAGCGAACCCAACGAAATTCGCTTATATGTCGATCTATCGAGTCCGGTAGTTACCACCACCGAAACATTCACGCTGGAAGTCGAAGTTGAAAATGTTGATGTCGATGCGCAAACGGCGGTGCAAGTCAACGCCGTAGGGTTGGATAGTGGCCTGCTGGATCACTTCATCGTGACCGAGGTGACAATGAATGGGACTCCCGTCAATCAAACGACGGGCAATTGGTCCGACTACACGCTGGATCAAGCGCTGGCGGGGGGCAGCAAACTGAAATTTCAATATACGCTGCGCGCTATCCGACCCGGCACATTTACCGGCAAGGTCAGCGTTTGGGTGGATAGCGAAATGATCGCGGGCCTTGAACGATCTAAAGCGCGGACTGAAACTATTCGGATTCAGGTGCAATAGCGTTTATGTTCATCACCTTTGAAGGGCCAGACGGCAGCGGCAAAACGACGCAGATCATGCTGCTGGTGGAACATTTGCAGCGCGCCGGACACACCATTTACCACACGCGCGAACCCGGTGGCACGCCCATCGGTGATCAGATTCGGGATGTGCTGCACGATCTGAAAAATGAGGCCATGCACCCGCATACGGAGATTCTACTCTATGCAGCCTCGCGCGCGCAGTTGGTCGCGCAGGAATTGCGACCCCGACTTCAGGCGGGCGAGATCGTGATCTGTGATCGCTATGCGGACAGCACACTGGCCTATCAGGGCTATGGTCACGGGCTGGATTTGGAGACGCTGCGCACGATCTTAACCTTTGCCACTGGCGGCCTCACGCCCGATCTCACGCTCTATCTGGACATTACCGCCGAGGAAGGTTTGCAGCGCCGCCAACGCGCCGCCGCTCAGGATGGCGAAGAATGGAACCGGATGGATGCGTTATCGCTGGCGTTTCACCAGCGTGTGCGGGAAGGGTATCTGGCGTTGATTGCAAACGATCCGGCGCGCTGGGTGACGATTCCCGCCAGTGGGGATCGCACCGCGATTCAAGCACAGATTCAGGATACGGTGCTGGCGCGGCTGCTGTAGAAAGTCAATCTCACCACAGAGACACAGAGGGCACAGAGAAAAACAAAAGAAAATTTAGAGAAGAAAAGCTTGCTGTCTTACCCAACCTGATTCCCCCTCTCCGGGCGTGGAGAGGGGGTTAGGGGGTGCGGTAGATTTTTAGAACGGCAAATCTTCCGGTTCGCTCGGCTGTCCGCCACCGCCATCATCATAGGCTTCGCCCCGGCGACCCAAAAACTGAATATCCTGCGCGGTAATTTCTAGTGAGGCGCGCGCCTCACCATCTTGCCCGATATAGGCGCTGGCCGTAACACGTCCGGCCACCATGATCTGCATTCCCTTATGCACATACTGATTGACGGTTTCCGCCAAGCCGCGCCACGCTGAAACCTTGAACCAGGTTGTTTCTTCGCGGCGTTCGTTCGTATTCCGATCCGTCCAGTTGCGGCTAACGGCCACGCTAAAATCGCAAACCGCTACCCCGCTCTGCGTATAGCGCATCTCAGGCTCGCGGCCCACATTGCCAATGATCACCGTGTATTGATACCCGGCCATATTTCTCTCCTTTTTCGCTCTGAATGAATACTATATTTTATCATATTCCGAACAAATATTCGAGTAAACGACATGTAAAAAATCGGCCAGTATTGACCTACCTCCCCCC
>JAFGJA010000130.1 GCA_016929355.1 Anaerolineae bacterium
CTGGAACACTATTGGGGCGTGATCATGGTCGGCTCCATTGTGATTTTCATCGTCGCTACGGCGGGGATGGCTTCGACGACCTATGTCCAGTTCATGAAGGGCGGCTTGCTGATCATCTTCTCCGCGATCTTAGTCGTGCTGGTGCTGCGGGAGGGGTTTTCGCTCAAGCCGGATGAGTACCATGAATTTGAACCGCTTGGTGTAACCCTGGCCGACGATGGGACGGTGGTGGCCCTGGCGCATAACCCGTATATCCTCAGCAGCCAACAAGCCGTCGGGGATATACAGTTTGTGAAGTTGGCGGAGGGGGGGATCGAAACGTGGTGGAGCCTGGACCAGAACGGCGGCGATCCGGTGCTGCATCAGGCGCTATCCATCGTGAAGACTGCCGAGGGCGATACGCTCTATAACGGCGCGCCGCAAGACGAAGAACGTTTCTTCCAGGTGGGCCACTTCAGCAAAATTATCGTGGATGGCGAAGAAGTAGACTCGGTGAAAAACCTGAATCCCGCCGAATTTTTCGAGATCATTCAGGACAGCGAGATCGTGCGTTTCACCAAGAAGGAATTCGAACACGACGGCGATCAGGTGACGCTGTGGTATCAGACGCCGACTTCCGGCGAAAAGATCATGCGCCCCGGCCTCCAGTTTAAGGTCGATGAAGGGGCGACAACTTCCTCCAAGTTGAATTTCATTTCGCTGATGCTGGCGTTGTTCTTCGGAACCTCCGCCTTGCCGCACATCCTGATCCGCTACTACACCGTGCCGGATCAGCGTTCGGCGCGCAAATCAACGATTGTGGCGATTGCGGCGATTGGTTTCTTCTACATCCTGACGCTGTTCATGGGCCTCGGTGCGATGGTTAATGGCGTGATCGATGTGGAAAGCAGCAATATGTCGGCCCCGTTGCTGGCGCAGTATTTTGGTACGGCGCTGTTTGCGATTATCTCCGCGATTGCGTTTGCGACGGTCCTCGGTACGGTTAGCGGCTTGATCGTGGCGGCGTCCGGTGCAGTGGCGCACGACCTGATGGATCAATTTATGGGCATTGAGTTGTCAGACTCCGGCAAGGTGCGCGCGGGTAAAATTGCGGCGGTGGTTGTCGGTGGGCTGGCGATCCTGTTGGGCATTTACTTCAAGGGCGAAAATGTGTCGTTTCTGGTCGGGTTGGCGTTCGCGGTGGCGGCGTCAGCCAATTTGCCCGCGATCCTGATGTTGTTGTTCTGGAAGAAGACCACTGCAAAGGGCATTGCTGCTTCGATCTTTGTCGGTATGGTCTCGGCGCTGGTACTGATTTTGCTCTCGCCCACCTTGTATGAGCGTTACGGCACGGATGCAACCGCGCCCTTCCCGTTGGATAATCCCGGTATTGTGTCGATTCCGTTGAGCTTTGTGACGTTGATCGTCGTTTCGCTGCTGACGCAGAAGAAAAGCGCGGCGGCGTAGTCTTTCAGGTTCACTGATCGACTCGTAGGGGCGAGGCGTCGCCTCCCCCTACCGGGTAGGTCTCAGTCCCGCCTCTACCTCAAGATTCTTCATCATGTGATTAACCCTGTCCACCCCTGAACCATCGCATGGCGAGGTTGCTTAGGGGGGAGGTTTTGCTTTGTCTTCTCTTCCCGATCCGGTACAATTCCCCGCATGTGATTCACATCTCGCACACGCTGGTTCATGAAACGAGAGCGCTATGTTCCCTTTACGAGTCCGTATTATCCGCGCGATTGTGCGTGCGGCGACGTGGTTTGTGCTGCGCGTGCTGACACGATCCACGATCACCGGCATGGAGCATACCCGCATCGCTGGCCCGGTGATCTACGCGGGCAATCACACCTCGACTTTTGACGCGATGCTGCTGTTTATCCTGCCGCACGATACAGAGTTTGTTGGCCCGGCGGATTTTAAGCTGCTCTGGCCGGGCAACATCATGATCCATCACGCGGGGCTGATCCTGGCGAAACGCGGCTCAGTGGATCGGGCGGGCCTCAAGCTGATGACGGAAGTCCTCAAGGGTGGGGGACGCCTGGGCATGTTTCCCGATGGCGGGACATGGGAAAAGCCGATTGATGATGTGAAGTCCGGCGCGACCTATCTCTCGAATGCCACCGGAGCCAAGATCGTGCCCATTGCCATCGGCGGCGCATATCAAATCTGGCGCAAGATCGCGCTGCTGCGCTTCCCGCGCGTGACGATCACCTTTGGCGAACCGATCCCGCCGGTGGAGGTGTCCGGGGATCGCAAAACGCGGCAGGACGAGTTGCAAGCCGCCGCCGTTGCCGTGATGCACACGATTTACGATCTGCTGCCGCCGGAGACACAGGCGCATTATGATCGCTTCGCGCGGGAGCAGTATAGCGGAAAGATCGTATTTCACCGCAGAGACGCAGAGGACAGAGAGAAAAGCAAGGTAAAAGCAGGAGAAAGTCAAAAGCCAGAAGTAGACGTGGATAATTTTGAAAACTCGCTTAACCCGATGCCTGACTCCTCCTCTCCATATTTGGAGAGGGGGGCGGGGGGTGAGGTATCGACTTCCGGCGTGGCGGCGTTGAATGAAATTTCGTTTGGTGCGCTGGCGGAATTGGTCGTCAAGCCGAATCTGTTCAGCCCCTTGCACCGCAATGCTCATTTACCCGTAAAGCCCTTTTTGCCCCGGCGCGGACAGTATGGGCGGTATGTCGCACCGGCACAGATGCAGCGCGCGTGTGATGCGATGTTAGCGGCATTTGCCGAGGGCGATTACGCAAATTTCCTCGAATACCGGCTGGGTGACGCGAAAGCTGCCGCGATTCGGGCGTCGCTGGCGGCGATCAGCGCGGCGATGCAAGACATGATCTGCAAGGGTGATGCGCAGAATGTGCGCGTGGCGTTTGTGCCAACGGTGACGGAACGGGCGAATTAGACCGTTTACGGAAAACCGTTTGACCCCACCCTCAATCCCTCCCCGCAGACAGGGAGGGACTTTTTTCTCCTTTCCCCTGCTTGCGGGGGAAGGGCCGGGGATGGGGGTTTACCCTTTCCAGATGGTTTCTTAGCCCGCCAACGAACGCGCCCACTGCTCGATCACCCAGCGCAGATTCGCATTACGCACCGTTTCCAGCGCGGCCCCACACGCAAACTGGGCCGTATCAATGTCGTTGTCACGCTCGGCAGCGCTGGCAGTGAACAACCACGCCAACGCCCGCGTATCCCCGTCCCGATCATCCGTGTTCAGATCGCTACCGCGCTCGTCCAATACGTTGAGCAGCGTATTGATCGTATCGGCGGCTTGCTGCGGCTGATTCAGGCGCGCGTGGGCATGGGCGATCAGCGCGTGGACAAACACAATATCTTTCACCGTCGCGGTATCGCTCCGGTCCAGCAGGGCAAGCGATTGCTGCGCGGCCTGCAAGGTGGCGCGGCGGCGTTCGAGTTCGCTCAAGGTGTCGCGCAGATCATCCGATACCCGGCGCGCATAATTGGCATAAACTGTCACCTGCTGGTAACACTCGGCGGCTTTTTCCAGATCGCCGGAGGCGCGGTGCGTTTCCGCGATCATCTGCAAGGTGCGGCTGACGCGATCATCGCTGCGCGGTACATAATTCCCTTCGATCTCTAACGCTTCATTCAACGCTTTGAGCGCCTGCGGATAGGCGCGATTCGCGCTGTAGAGTTGGCCCAATGTGCGCAATGTATCCGCGTACCGGATCGGTTGCAGGTCGCGGTCCATGTAGACGAGCGCTTCGTGGTAGCGCGTGATCGCCGCGTCGAGATTGTCGGCATCTTCCTGCACGCGCGCGAGGTGGTGCAGCGTATCGACCAGGCGCGCGTTGACCTGCTGCGGCTGCGCTTTTTCCGCTTCGAGCGCTTTTTGCAGCGCATTGATCGCCGCTTCCAGTTGTCCGGCGGCGGGGGGCGTTTGCGCGGTGGCGGCGGCGTGCAGCGCCAACCCCAATTTGCGCCACGTTTCCGCGCTCTCTACCGAACGGGCGGCGAGATGTTGCAGCGCTTCGTGATAGTTGCGCTTGGCGTCGTCGTAGTGCGTCTGCAAACGGTGCGCCTCCGCGATGGCGTGATAGGTCAGCCCGATCTCCAACGGCGACGAATCCGGTAATTCGCCGGACAGGTCGAGCGCCTCAGTCCAGGCGGTGCGCGCATCGTCGTAGCGTTCCATTTGCGCAAAGGCGCGGCCCAGGTTGCGCAGCGTGGCGAGCCGGTCCCGGACCAGCATCGGGGCGGGTTGGTGATCAAGCGCCGCCTGGTAATTCTGCACGGCGAGCGGCAGGCGTCCGCCGTCCCGATGCACGTCGGCCAGTTCGCGCAGCACGTTCCCCAATTCGCCCGGTTCGCCAACGGCGGCGGTAGCATCGCGCACTTGCTCGTAGAGTTGCACCGCGCTCTGATCGCCCATCTCGGCGGTGACGCGCGCCAGCATGTGCAAAATGTCGCGTTTCTGGCGCGGGGCGTCGGTGCGTTCCAGCAGATTCAACGCGCGGCGGTACGCCTGACTCGCCTCGGATCGCTGGCCCTGCGCTTCGTGCGTCTGTCCCAACGAGCGCAGCACGTCCGCCGTATGCGTGGGCGCGACTCCGGCCACATCCCGCAGCGCGCTTAATGCTTCTTCGTAGACGCTGATCGCCTCCGCGTAACGGTTCAGGCCGCCGAGCGTATGCGCCAGCGTGGTCAGGCAGCGCGCCAATACATCCGGGTGATCGGCGCGGTTGATGAGCGGCAGCGCGCCCCGCAAACTCTCGACTGCTTCGGCGGGTTGGCCCACTTCCAACTGAATCGCCGCAATTTCTTCCTGAACCAGACTTTTCAGATGTTCGTCCGGCTCATGCGCAAAGCCGATTTCCAGGTGATCGAGCGCGTTGCCAATGTCGCCCAGGCGGTGATAGGCGCGCCCGGTGATCGCGTGGGCCAGCGCAAAAGTCGCCGGGTGTTCCTTGAGCGGATCGATTAACAACGGTTCGAGCGTGATGATCGCTTCTTCCGCCTGATCTTGCGCAAAATATGCTTC
>JAFGJA010000676.1 GCA_016929355.1 Anaerolineae bacterium
AGGAGACAATGCCTTATGACTGCCGCCACACAACCCGCCTCGTTCGCCGGACTGGACGACGCCACCTACCAGCGCCGCAAACGCGCCTGGGCTATGTATGATTGGGCCAACTCCGCGTTTGCCACGACGATTCTCGCGGCGGTCCTGCCCGCCTATTACAGCAGTGTCGCCGGGGCCACCTTGCCCACCGAAGCTACCGCCACCGGCTATTGGAGTCTGTCGCTGGCGATCAGCCTGTTTATTGTGGCGCTGCTGTCGCCCATTCTCGGCACGATCTCGGACGTGGTGCGCGGCAAGAAAAAATTCCTCTCGCTGTTTGCGGGGATTGGCGTCATCGGGACCGGGCTGCTGGTGTTGGTCGGCACAGGCGATTGGTTGTTAGCCTCGATCCTGTTTATCGCGGGACGGATCGGGTTTTCCGCGTCTATCGTTTTTTATGACGCGCTGCTGCCACACGTTGCCAAGCCGGAAGATGTGGATCGGCTCTCGACTACCGGCTACGCGATGGGCTATCTCGGTGGCGGGCTGCTGCTGGCGATCAACGTCGTGATGATCATGTTTTTGGGCGGTGAATGGGGGGCGCGCCTGTCCTTCTTGAGTGTGGCGATCTGGTGGGCGGTATTCTCGCTGCCCGTCCTGCGTATCGTGCCGGAACCCCCCGCCGCCGCTCATGCCGCGCTCCAAACCGGGCAAAACGTACTCAACGCCAGTTTTAGCCAACTGCGCGCCACGTTCCGCGATCTGCGCCAGTACCGCGAATTGTTCAAATTCCTGATCGCGTTCCTGATCTACAACGATGGTATCGGCACGATTATCGGTATGGCGGTGATCTACGGCGCGGAACTCGGTTTTGATACGCTCGAACTTGTCGCGGCGCTGATGCTGGTGCAGTTCGCCGGGATTCCGTTCAGCTTCATCTTTGGCCGTATCCCGTATAAAGGCGAACCGAAACGCGCGTTTTTCCTGGCATTTATTCTGTGGAATCTGGTTATGCTGCCGCTCGCCGGGATCGCGGGCCGCAGTGGGTTGGATTCATCGCTGTCGGGGGCCGCCTTGCCCGACTACGAAACGACATCCGACGTGGTTGGGACGGACACTTATGATGCCGATGAGTCGGACGTGATCCAACTCGGCACTACTGATCATGGCGCATTTACGCTAGCGGATGCGTTATGGACCAGCGAAACACCTGCCGACGCGGGCCATACCTACGTCACCAGCGCCGATCCCGCCGCCGCGTACACGATCACTTATTATGGGCGCGGCGTGGAACTGCTCTACTCCGAAGGGCCGGATCGCGGGATTTTCCGCGTGCTGCTGGATGGCGAACCTTACGCCTTTGAAGACGCCGACGAGGATTTAGCAGTGGGCGAAATTGATGCCTACCGGAAAACGGTGCGCTGGAACAATCATCTGGTGATCGAAGCAGCAGCAGACGGTGAACATACGTTAGTAGTGGAAAATACTGGGCAGCAAAATACAAAATCCTCTGGCTCGCGCCTCGATCTCGGCCAGCTTGAAGTTTTATCCCCACCGCGTGAAAGCAGTTTGCTGCTCATTCTTGGTGCGTTGGCGGTCATCGAACTGGTCGGGCTGGCGTTTGCGTGGTTCATCGGCGCGCAACTGTTCGCGCGGCTCGCTGCCCAACTGAATACCAAACGCGCGGTATTGTTAGCTTTGGCGGTCTATTCCGTGATCGCGGTCTGGGGCTTTTTCCTCGACGCCGTGATCGAGTTCTGGCTGCTGGCGTGGATGGTCGCAGTGGTGCAAGGCGGCAGTCAGGCGTTGAGCCGCAGCCTGTACGCCAGCATGAGTCCGCGCGCCAAAAGCGGCGAATTTTTCGGTTTCTTCAGCGTTATGGAGAAATTCGCGGGTGTGATCGGGCCGATGCTGTTTGCGCTGGCGGTAGCGATCTTCGGCAGCAGTCGCCCCGCGATCCTGAGCCTGATCGCGCTGTTCCTGATCGGCGGTTGGCTGCTGCTGCACGTTGATGTCGATGCGGGTCGCCGTATCGCGCAGGCGGAAGACGCGGAATTACTGGCGAATGAAGGGTAGTCCGCCACCAGACCGCGATCCGGTTCTGGTTGGGATAAAAGCACTTCACCACCGAGGCGCGGAGGACACAGAGCAAAACTAGAAAAAACTCTGTGTTCTCTGTGTCTTCGTGGTGAAATCTAAACTTCATCCGCCGTTGTGTTGCCAAATAATCGCTTGATCGTGCCCATTGTCGAGAACCGGCGCATATAGTCCAGATTTTCCGGCGTGAACGCGCGCGGCGTGATCCCGAACACGTCGGTGATTGCGTTGGGCTGCGTGGTATTATCCACCTTCAGCATATCCAACAGCGAGGTTGTAACCGGGGGATTCGGCAGCGCAACCTGCATCAGTTGCACCACTGGACGCAGTAACGGTACAGGAACCTTAACCGTCAGCCGCCGCGCGTGGATCGCTTGTAATACCCGATCCACGATCTGCGCGTAGGTCAGCACTTCCGGCCCGCCGAGCAAATATTCGCCGCCAATCGTCGTATCATTATCCAGGCTGCGCGCTGTCGCTTCGACCAGATCACCCACCCAGATCGGCTGAAACCGCGCCTGACCATCGCCGACCACCGGAAAAATAAGCGGCGTCAGTTTGATCAAACGCGCCTGCACATTGGCGAACTCATCCTGCGGTCCCCAGACCACCGAAGGCCGGAGCGCGGTCCAATCTAACCCCGATTGCGTCACGTAATCCTGCGCCGCGCCTTTGCTCGCCAGAAAACGGTAGGGCGAATCGCTGCGCGCGCCGTTCTGACTCATGTTGATGAAGCGTTTGACACCGGCTGTTTGCGCGGCATCAACCAGATTGATCGTGCCCTGGGTATTGATGCGCTCGTAATCACCCTTGTTTTTTTCGATGGCAATGGCGACCAGATGCACGACAGCGCTCACCCCGGCCAACGCGGGCACGAGGGATGCAGGGCGCGTGACATCCCCTTGCACGATTTCGATCTTGTTACGAATATCCGCCAGCCGCGCTTCAGCTTTGGCGGGATTATGGACCAACGCCCGCACAGGTTTCCCGGACTCAACCAACCGCCGCACAATGTTATTGCCAATATAGCCTGACGCACCCGTCACCAGAATCATCGCCCGACCTCCTTGAAAGCAAACCTATACAAAAGTTATACATCAAATATATCAGCATTGACAACAGGTAGAATCATGATATACTTCATCCCAATGAGTATAATTCCTCCAAACAATAGCTTTCCCCTGACTCACAACACGATACATCACTATCCGCTGTGGTTGGTTAAGGTCGAAGTTTCCGCGCGGCTGATGGGCCGTGCTATGTAGCGTTTGTTGGATTGACCAACTATCGGATTCTAAATTCAAACTGAAGTAGGAAAACAATGGCACAAAAACTCCGCATAATTCCCCTGGGCGGCCTGGGTGAAATTGGCAAAAACATGACGGTATACGAATATGGCCGCAACATGATTGTGGTGGACTGCGGGGTCATGTTCCCCGACAGCGCCATGTATGGCATTGATCTGGTGCTGCCCGATTATGAGTACGTGATTCAGAATCAAGACAAGCTGCGCGGCATCGTTTTGACGCACGGCCACATGGATCACATCGCGGCGCTGCCCTATCTGCTGCGTGAAATCAATGTTCCTGTGTATGGGACACCGCTCACGCTTGGCCTCGTCGAGCGCCAACTCAAAGAAAAACTGGGATCACACCGCAAAGTTGATCTGAAACCGATCAGCGCGCTTAACACGCTGCATCTTGGCCCGTTCCGCATCACGCCGTTTTCGGTGGCCCACTCGATCCCCGATTCGGTGGGGTTTGTGATCGACACACCGGTTGGCGCAGTCGTGCATACCGGCGATTACAAGCTGGATGAAACCCCCGCCGGGGGCCGGACCACCGATCTCGCGGCGATTCGTGAATTGACGCCCAACGGCGTATTGGCGATGTTGGGCGACAGCACCAACGCGGATCGCCCCGGCAGCACACCCACCGAGCGCGTCGTAAGTGAGGCGTTGGATCGTCTGATGACTGAGGCGCAAGGGCAGCGCGTGATCATTGCGACGTTCTCGTCGCTGCTGGCGCGCGTGCAGGAGATTTTGTATCTCGCTAAAAAACACGGGCGCAAAGTCGCCTTGACCGGGCGCAGCATGATCGAAAATGTCGAACTGGCGCGCGATCTGGGCTATCTCGATGTACCGCAGGGCATACTGGTAGACGTTGATGCCCACATACCACCCGCCCAAATGCTCATCATCTCCACCGGATCGCAAGGCGAACCTCGCTCGGCGCTCAACCAGATGGCCGAAGATCAGCACCGCCATGTCAAGGTGGGGCGCGGCGATATGATTATCATTTCCGGCGGCACGATTCCCGGCAATGAGGAAGTCGTCGGCGCGATGTTGAACAAATTGTTCGAACACGGCGCGCGCGTCATTTACGGCCCAATGGATACGGTCCACGTTTCCGGGCACGGCAGCCGTGATGAAATGCGTACCATGTTAGAAACGGTGCAGCCTAAGTTCTTCATTCCGGCGCACGGCGAAGCGCGGCATTTGCACCTGCACGGCCAGATTGCTGAACAGACCGGGATGGACCCGCATGATATTTTCATCCTTAAAGATGGCGCGCAGTGGGTCACGGATGGCACTGACGCCTGGACCGATGAGGCGCTGGCGGTTGATGACGTGTTTGTCGATGGGCGTCTGGTCGGTGAAATTGGCGAAGTCGTCATGCGGGACCGTCACCGGTTAGCGCAGGATGGGTTTATCGTGGCGCTGATTCCGGTCAACGACAAACAGCAGTTGGTCGGTGAACCGCAGATCGTGAGTCGTGGCTTTGTCTACATGCAGGACGCTGACGCGCTGCTGGCCGCCGGACAGGAAGAAGTCAAGCGCCAGTATAAAAAGGGCAAGCATAATCTGCGCCGCGCGTTGGAAGATTTCTTCTACCGCGAAACGCGCTTGCGCCCGGTAGTGCTGCCGCAGTTCATCACCGTCTAGTACGGGCGGGTGACGATACGTTCTCAGGTCCAATGTGTGTTATTGTAAATTCAATACCTTCGCCAATTTAAGCGGCGAAACGGTCAAGGTGGCGAACGCGAATGCCGCTAAAGGCGGATAAACGTCGCCAGATACGAGAAATTAAATCATCA
>JAFGJA010000677.1 GCA_016929355.1 Anaerolineae bacterium
GCTTCGCTCGTGAGGGCGCGGATATTGTGCTGAACTATTTCCGCAACCGCGAACCCGCCGAAGCCACTGCCGCCGAAATCACAGCGTTGGGCCAGCGTGTGTTCGTCGTGCGGGCCGACGTGGGCAAACCGGAGGATGTCGAACGCCTGATTGATAGCTCGCACGAATTAGGCGGCCTGGATGTGCTGGTGCATAATGCCGCGTCCGGCTATAACCGCCCGGTGATGGATCAGCGCGTCAAAGGGTGGGATTGGACGCTCAACATTAACGCACGCGCCGCCTTATTTCTGGCACAGAGGGCCGCGCCGATCATGCACGCGCGGGGCGGGGGGGCGATTGTCAATATGTCCAGCATTGGCGCGCAGTGGGTGCTGCCGGAATATGTGGTCGTGGGGGCATCAAAGGCCGCATTAGAAGCCGTGACCCGCTATCTGGCGGTAGAACTCGCCCCGATGGGGATTGTGGTCAATGCGATCTCGGCGGGATTGGTGATGACCGAGGCGCTGCAAAATTTCCCCGGCATCCGCGAGCGATTCGCGGATCACATCACCTATACCCTGGATCGGACTCCTGCTGGGCAAGCGGTTGAAGCGGAAGACATCGCTGGCGTCGTGGCCTTTTTATGTTCGCGCGAGGCGTTTATGATTCGTGGACAAACGATCACCGTTGATGGGGGAGCTACGCTGCGTTTCTAATCGGGGGTATAGAGCGGCAAACGGATCGTAACCTGAGTGCCTTGACCAAGTTTACTGACCAGACCAATCGAGCCTTTATGGGCTTCGATAATTCCTTTGGCAATGGGCAACCCCATGCCTGCGCCTTGCTGCTCTTGTTGATCGCGAGCCGATTGGATCATGACTTCCCAGATACTCGCCTGATCCCGCGCAGCAATCCCATGTCCCTGATCCGTCACCGTGATCACAGCCCAATTATCGTCGCGTTCCATCACCAGCCGGACAGCCGCATGAGGGGTTGAATACTGGATCGCGTTACGGATAATTTCGCTAAAAGCCGCGAGCAGCATCCGGTGTATCCCAAAGACTACCAACGATTCAGCAGGAAACGACTGTTCAAATGTGATCTGGCAGGCATGAGCCAATGGGGTTAACAATGAGATGGCATCTGATACTAAAAATAATAATTCGTGCGGCTCACCCCTGGTTTGAATCTGTTGTTCCGGCATTCCGCTCAAAATCTGCGAGTACAAGACCATCTGTTCCGCTAACCGGTTCAACCGTTTTGTGCCATTCTGAATCAAATCCAAACTGACTAACACATCCTGGTTAGTGACTTTTTCGGCCTGACGTTTGAGTTCTTCGGCTAATAAGGCAAACCCCCCGGTGACATAGGTCAGGGGCGTTTTCAGTTCATGCGAGAGCAATTCAACCAGTTTGCGGCGCGCATCATTGAGGCTTTCGTTGGCCTCATCGCGTATATCCGCCGTCCGTTGGAGCCGGGATTGGACAGCAATTAAAAATTCGCTGGGATCAAATGGTTTCGTTAAATAATCATCTGCGCCGAGTTGACGACCCGCCGAAATATCTTTGCGCGACCCGCGTGCGGTCATAAAAATGAACGGGATAGCTCGCAGATGCCGTTGTTGGCGTACCGCTTCAAAAAATGCGTATCCATCCAAACGCGGCATCATAATATCGCTGACAATCAGATCAGGGCGAAACCCCTCATCCAACATATCCAGCGCTTCCTGTCCATCGCGGGCGACCTGGACCGTATAGCCTTCCAGGTCAAGCACCATCTCAGCGTTCTGGCGCAGTTCATCGTTATCTTCTACAAAAAGTATTGTTGCAGGCATGGCTTGCCTTTGTAATTGGTGTTAATCGGGGACACAATGACCCTTTTGTAAATTCATGGTGGACCCATTATAACACAAACCGGGCCAATAGTGTCTACTGTTACTGTATAAACTCAAAAGTTACACTGGTCATCAAAGTAAGACGAATGAGTCTATCCCCGCCAGCACAGCAACGAATTACTCCTCAAGGGGATCGTCATCCTCATGATCCAGCAGTTTGAATTCTTCGTAGATACGATCCAGGCTACCCTTGATCCGGCGCTGGACCTGTTCCAAATCTTGTTCTTCATACGGGAATAGATCGAGCAATTCAGGGACCAGCGTCGAGGTATCTGCGCGGGGTCGCCCCACACGATGCAGACTTTGCACGCGGCGGCGCGCGATGCGTAGATAATTCGAGATCGGTTCGGTAGCACTCTTATCCACAATCGGCCCGCGTCCCGGCACAATATAATCGGCGGCGAACCGCGCGCGGCGCAGCACCGATAGGTTTTCCAACCACGCCTTTGTACACGAACTGGTAATGAGCGGATGCTGATCGGTGATAACACTATCGCCCACAAACAACACGCGCTGCTCCGGCAGGTGAACCCACAAACTGCCCGTTGAAGGTCCCGGCATACTGAGCAGGGGGATCGTCCAATTGCCATACCGCAACTGCATCTTGTACGTAAAGCCTACCGTCGGCAGATTGAGATGAATCCCGGCGAAGCTGCTCCGCCCCAACGCATTGTGCGTCAAGGTATCAACCGTTGCCTCAATAAACGTATTTGGCAAATTTTCGAGTTGGACAATCGTTTCGTCGTGCGCAACCACCACATGGGGATTAAACCATCCATTCCCAAAAATGCGATCCCGGTGTCCATCGGTATTGATGATCGCCAGAATCGGTTTTGTGGCAACCGCCGCCAACTGATCCCGCCAGTAGCGCGCATCTTCAGGATAGGGCGGTGTATCGATCAGCACAAACCCATCATCGGTCAAAATTGCGCCGACATTGACCAGCCGGAAACTCGTTTCAATGAAGACATTTGGAGCCAGTTCTTGCACGGTGATTTACCCTTTTTCACATTAACCCGGCGCGGGAGTTATAGTGTATTCCGCACCATGATCGCCGCCGCTTGCAAAGCGGTTTCCACCTGACCGGCGTTGGCTTTCACACCGCCGCCCTGAGCAAACGTTGGGCGTCCGCCCCCGCGCTCGATGCCCCAAACCGCAAGGCCATTCATCAGCACTTCGACCATATCCAGCTTGAGATCGTCCGAACACGCGGTAATCATCAGCGCTTTTTCGCCGGGCGTACCACACAAGACAATGGTTTTCGGGTGCGCGACTAATTTCTGGATCAAATTACGGATTTCGCCCATCTCCCGATCCGCGAAGACCTGCGTGATCAGCGTATAATCCGGCTCATGATCGGCATTTTGCCAGAGCGTTTCCGCTTCATGCGCCAGCGCCAACGCGCGCAGCGTGCGCAATTCACGGGCTTGCGCCTTGTTTTCCTCGCGCAGTTTCGCCACAATCGCCGGAATCTGATCGTAACCAGTTGTCAGGTCAGTGGCAACGTCGTTTAACAGCGCGTGTTTTTCCTGATAATCACTAAACGCGCGCCCGCCGCACCGAAATTCAACCCGCGTCGTATCGCCGCGCCGCTCGGTCTTCAGCACCTTGATCAGTCCAATTTCGCCGGTATGCGCGACGTGTGTCCCGCCGCAAGCGGTCGCATCAAAGCCGCTAATATCCACCACACGCAGTGTGCCCGCGACATCCGGCACTTTGCGCAAATTGAGTTCGGCTAACTGCTGTTCGGTGGGAGGATAGAGGCTATACACCGGGCGATTCTCGGTCACGATCCGGTTGGCGAGCGCTTCCGCCTGGACAACGTGTTCGGCGGTAATCTCCGCCTGATTCAGATCAATCGTCACGCTATCCGGGCTGAGATGAAACCCGATTGTTGCCGCATCTGCGATTTGGATAAACGCCTGCGAGAGAATATGCTGTCCCGTGTGGTGCTGCATGTGATCGAAGCGCCGCGCCCAATCAATCGCGCCTGTCACCTGTTCCCCATCGGGCAGCGCTTCTTTCAGCACATGCAGCACCGCGTGATCTGCTTCCCGCACCACAACATCGATGACCGGCACATCATTTAATGTGCCAGCATCATGCGGCTGGCCCCCACTGGTTGGATAAAAAAAGGTCTGATCCAACACAACGGCGGGCGCATCTTCATAGGTGGTTTGTTCGATGATAGCGGCGTCAAACGTGACGGTATATGAATCGGTGTAGTATAGGCGTGTCATAAGTAACCCTGCGCTAGTTAAGGCAGACTAAAACGCGGGCTATTGTAGCATTTTGAAACAACGAAAAACAGGGCAATTCACGGCATAATCACATTTCAGAAAATTTTACGTAGGGGCGAACCAACGTGTTCGCCCAACGCAACCGGGAGCACACATTGGTGCTCCCCTACAGAAACTCCACAAGCGGACCGGCCATCATCGCGCGGCTAACAATTCTCCCGCGCTTTCGATGTAGTCCAAACTCTGGTGGCGGAAGTAGGTGTTATACAATTCCGCATAGTGCCCACCTTGCGCCAGCAGCGACATATGATCACCTTCTTCCAGAATGTTTCCTTTATCCAGCACAATAATCCGATCCGCGTTCTTGATCGTGGAGAGGCGGTGCGCGATCACAATCGAGGTCCGGCGCTTGAGAATCTCGTCTAATCCTTCCTGGATCAGCGTTTCGGTGAGCGGATCGACGCTGGCGGTGGCTTCATCCAGAATGAAGATCGCCGGGTCTTGCAGCAGCACGCGCGCCAATGCCACTAACTGGCGCTGGCCCATCGAGAGACTGCTGCCGCGTTCGCCCACTTTGGTTTCGAGTCCGTCCTGCAAGCTGTCCAGCCAATCGCCACCGCCGACCTGCTGCGCCACGCTCTCGACCTCATCATCACTCGCATCCTGATACCCGTAGCGGATATTATCGGCGACTGTCCCATCGAACAAAAACGGCGACTGCGTGACGATGCCTAAGAACTGGCGGTAGCTTGCCAGGTCCAACGTGCGCAGATCGTGCCCATCGACCAGAATCCACCCACCCTGGAATTCGTAGAAGCGCGCAATCAGCTTGGCGATACTCGACTTACCCGATCCGGTATGCCCGACCAATGCCAGCGTTTCCCCGGCGTGGATGGTGAGCGAAAAATCATTGAGGACGGGTTCGTCTTCTTTGTAGTGAAAATCCACATTCTCAAAGCGAATTTCGCCCAAGACCTGATCCAGCGTATCATGCCCGGTCTGAACAACGCGCGGTTCGGCATCGATCAGCGCAAAGACACGTTCACCCGCCGCCAGCCCTAGCTGGAACTGGCTCCAGAACGACGCGATGCTCGTCAACGGGAACCAGAACATATTTAATCCCTGGATGAACAAATACCAATCGCCCGCGCTCAGATTACCATTGCGCGCATCCAACCCGGCAGCGTACACGATCCCCGCCGTGCCCAGCGCCGAGATGATGTTCAACACCGGGAAAATACTGCTGAATACGTAACCCGTTTTGAGATTGATGCGATAGGAGCGCTTGTTCACGTCGATAAATTCGTCATAGATCGTGTGTTCCTGGCGGAACGTTTTCGCCACACCGATCCCGCTCACCGACTCCTGAATATGCGAACTGACTTCCGCCAGAATACGCCGCGACTGCGTCACCGTTTCGCGCGCGATCTTACGGAAGGCAAGCGCCGTCGCCACGACAAACGGCGTCATGATGAGTACCAGCAGCGTGAGTTTGATGTCCTTAAAGAACAGGTAGCTCACCAACAGCACGACCAGCAAAATCTGGCTCAGAAGTTCCATTGTCAGCGTGACGATCTGGGCGAACGCCTGTGTATCGGATGTAACCCGGCTCACGATTTTGCCAGAGGAGTATTCGTCGTAAAACGACAGATCGCGCGCCAATACCGCGTCAAACACATCTTCGCGCAGCGCCAGCACCACATTACCCACCGCTTCCGCCGAAGTGCCGCGCCGCAGCGCATTAAACACCCACCCCAGGCTGCCCAGGATAATGGTTCCCGCCGCGATAGTAATCAGGGCTGAGGTTGATGTATCCGTTTCCAACCGGTCAATGCCCTTTGAGATGAAGATCGGCAGCGCCGTATAAGCTGCCGAGTCTAAGATGATCATCGTAGCGACAAACAACATACGCCAGATTTGTGGGCGGAAATATGCAGCGATCCGGCGGACCAGCGTGCCATCGCTATATTGGCGATCATAGTCTTCGGCGTCGAGGCCGTCCATAATGAAACCCATATGTTATGTCTCCTAAGATCAACGCGCGAGAACCGGTTCGGTTTCGGCTTCCAACGGTGGCAGGGCGACATCGTAACGCGAGAAGATGCGCCGGTAATGCGGCGACGTGCGCAGCAGATCATCATGCCCGCC
>JAFGJA010000131.1 GCA_016929355.1 Anaerolineae bacterium
AGCGCGTAACTCAGATCGCGCGGGGAACGCACCAGTAACGGCGCGGCGGGCAGCCAGGGAAAATAGCTCACCTGTTGGGGATGGGTGACGATGAAATACTGCGAGTCCAGGGCGTTGACCAGACCAAACCCGCCTTGATGCATCAGGTCAAACAGTAACGTGACTATATCGGATGTCCAGGAGTCAGGGGTTATAAACAATTCGATCCGGTGAAAACTGCGTTTACTCTCAAGACCTTGCGCGCGCAGTTCGATTTCGCCACCGTCAGCACAAACAACCACGAAGTGCTCCATGTTGAGCGGCGCAAGATGACTAATATAGTGGGATTGATCCAGTACCAGACGAACAGCACTGCGATCCCCATCGGCGAAATGTCCATCGGCGGCATGACAGGCCAGGATCAGCATATCGCGTTGCACGGGGCATAACCTCCTATGCAAATGGTATTGGTGGGGTGCGTGAATGGTTCTGCCGATACGATCAGCTTAATGTACCGATTGTAGCACGAACGTTCTATTCTGGCAATTTTCCCCCAATCTAATTATGTACGAATAGCGGCGGGTTGATTCTCCCCAAGTTCTAGGGGAAGATACCTTGACGGGTTGAAGAGAGCGTTAACAGAAGATTAGGCCCACTTTAACATTGAGCCAGGTGAAGTAGTGGGACAGTCCAAAACGTGATCGTGCGAATGGCTAATCTTACCCGCTCCGTCTAGAATTGTGAAGATGGAGTTTTATGCAGAAGGAGCACACTATGCGCGCAGAAATTTTGTACCGGCCCTCGTATTCGATGGCGATTGTCGATCTGGAACCGTTAGAAGAAATTCGCGTTGAAGCGGGATCAATGGTCAGCATGACCGAGGATGTTACGCTTAAAACGCAGATGGAAGGCGGCTTGCTGCGGAGCCTGTCACGGTCCCTTTTCGGCGGCGAGAGTTTTTTCATGAACGTCTATCAGGCTCCCAATTTTGGCGGGCAAATCAATCTCGCGCCCGCGCTGCCGGGGGATATGATGATTCTTGAAGTGCGCCCGCAAGATACGCTGCTAGTACAAGGGGGATCGTATGTCGCCTCGTCGATGGGCATTGAGATTGATACGAAGTGGGGCGGGGCCAGGACATTTTTCGCTTCCGAAGGTTTGATCATGCTGCGTGGTTCCGGCGCCGGGCTGCTGCTGCTATCGAGCTATGGCGCGATTCACCCGGTCGATCTTGCGCCGGGACAAAAATACACCGTTGATACGGGGCATTTAGTTGCCTTCAGCGAGCGCATGGAGTTTAACGTGCGGCGCATTGGCGGGATGCGCTCGACGTTGTTCAGTGGCGAAGGCTTAGTCGTCGATCTGACCGGACCGGGGCGCGTGTATATGCAGACCCGCTCCGAAGATGCCTTCTTATCGTGGCTCGCGCCCAACATGCCCCAACAACCGCCGCCTGCCCAAAGTTAAGCACGTCAGGCGAAAGGTGGGAGAACGGTCTGGGGAAACATCCGAACGACAGGTATAATGGACTTAATGATCTGTATCTGACATGAAGGAATGCTTATGGTTCGCGCACTCATTACCGGTGGAGCCGGTTTTATTGGCAGTCATCTCGCCGAAAAATTACTGAATCACGGCGAGCAGGTGACGATTATCGACAATCTTTCAACCGGGCGTTTTGAAAATATCGCACATCTGGCCGATCATCCCTATTTTAAATACGCCATCGAAGACATTCGCCACGCGGCGGTGATGGATCGCTTAGTCAGCGATTGTGACGTGATTTATCATCTGGCGGCGGCAGTGGGTGTCTTCGCCATTGTCCACAGCCCGATTGACACGCTGGAAATCAATGTGGGCGGAACTGAAGTAGTTCTGCAAACGGCGCGCCGCTACCGCAAACGGGTCTTGATCGCCTCCACGTCGGAAGTATACGGTAAGGGCGTCCGCGTACCGTTCAACGAGGACGATGATCGGATTCTCGGTCCCACAACCAAAAGCCGGTGGAGTTACGCCGCCTCGAAAGAATTGGACGAATTTTTGGGATTGGCCTATCACAAAGCCGTTGATCTACCCGTCACAATTTTCCGCCTGTTTAACACCGTTGGACCGCGTCAGGTGGGCAATTACGGGATGGTCGTGCCGCGTTTTGTCCAATGGGCACTGGCCGGTGAACCGATCCAGGTCTATGGCGACGGTCAGCAATCGCGCTGTTTTGCGAATGTCTATGATGTGGTCGATGCCATCGCGCGCTTAGGCTTCAGCGATGCGGTATCCGGCGAAGTCTTCAATATCGGCAACAACGAAGAAGTGACGATTCTCGAATTAGCGGAGCGAGTCAAAACGCGCGCCAACAGCCATTCCGAGGTCGTGCTGATCCCGTATGATCAGGCCTACGAAAAAGGTTTCGAGGATATGCGCCGCCGCGTGCCGGATGTAGGCAAAATTCACAAAGCGGTGGGTTGGCAGCCGACCACCTCGCTAGACACTACCATTGACCAGATCATCGCGTACCAGACAGGACAATAACTGAACGCTACACGCGATCTATATATACACATACATAACCGAGCGTATTGTGCATGGGCATAATACGCTCGGTTTCTTTTTGACGATTCCTCTTGCCAAATCCATTCATAAGAGATACAATATGGTTGTATATGAAAACAAACGAAATTAATCAAAAAGGAATACTAAGCGTGACTGATTATCCTGTCTGGAATGAATGGGAGATGCGGCACAAGATCATTGATGTAGGCCGCCGCCTGTATGACCTCTTTTTCGTCGCCGGTAATGACGGTAATATCTCAGTGCGCCTGAATGATGATGAAATCCTGATGACGCCGACCAACGTCAGCAAGGGTCAAATGGAACCGGAAGACATCGTGAAAGTGTCACTATCCGGCCAGCTATTAGCCGCCAGCAACGGATCGCGCCCATCATCCGAAGGGCGGATGCATCTGGCGATCTATCGCAACCGCCCGGATATTCGCGCAGTGGTTCATGCGCACCCCCCGACGGCAACGGGTTTTGCTGTCGCCAATCGTGACCTGACCGCGCCGTTCCTGCCGGAAGTTGTTGTCCGCACCGGGCCAACGCCGCTTGTCCCGTACACGATCCCCGGTGGCGATGAACTCCCGGCCTCGCTGATCCCGTATATCGAAGATCATCTGACGCTGCTGCTCGGTAATCATGGCGTGGTGGCGTATGGGCCGACGCTGCGTGATGCGTTGTTCAACCTCGAAACCGTCGAACTCAACGCACGGATTTTCCTGACCGCGCACCAACTCGGTCAGGTCCAGTATTTGAATGAGGATCAGATCGAAGCGCTGAACGAGCGTTACGGCAAGATCGAACCGCAGCCCGTCCCCGCGCTGTAGAGCGTTGCCGGTAACAGTAGGAGCGACTTTGCAAACCCGCCCCTACATCAACATTTTTCATCGCCTGATTAATCCTGTCCGTCCCTTGTCCCCCCCC
>JAFGJA010000678.1 GCA_016929355.1 Anaerolineae bacterium
GGCCCCCTCTGCATTCGAAATGGAGAGGGGAGGCAAGCCCGTGATCAAGTCCCCCTCTCCGGCTTGGCGGGAGAGGGGGATTTAGGGGGTGAGGCCGAACGATGATCACGCCTACGTCTACACCAATAGGAGCTAGCATAAATGGGCCAACGTTTTTTCGTAGGGGCGGGGGGCTTGCTCCGCCCAAGTGAGAGCGTGTATGGAAAGGGTAAACCCCCATCCCCAGCCCTTCCCCCGCAAGCATGGGCAGGGAGAAAAATCCTTGTTGGGAAGTCCCTCCCTGCTTGCGGGGAGGGATTTAGGGTGGGGTCAAATGGCTTGCCACACACATGCTGAGGGGTAGAGCAAGCCCTACCTCTACAAAACCCTGGCGAACTTGCGCCAATGTGTACTAGGGATTGTTGCGTGATCGTCGGGCATCGCGCGGGTTGGGCGGCACGATACTATCCAACCGCACGCGGCTCGGCGTCAACCACTGATGCAGCCGTCCGACCAACCGGAACACGGGAATGATCAGGATGGCGTTGTAGATCATCGACGGGATCGTGACCATCGTGATCGCGATCCCGAACGGCACGGCATACCCCACCAGCCGCAGTATTGCCAGCAGCGACACCGACTGCACCACCGTGCCTGCCAACGCGACCAGGGGCGGAATCAGGAAATTACCCCGATCAACGCGGCCAAAGATGAAATCCGCCGCGAACGCCACGATCACATAGCCCAGCGACGACGCACCCAACGGCGCTACCGAAAACATATCCTGCATCACACCGCCGATCACCGCCCAGAACATTGCCTCCCGCACATCTTCGGTCAGCAGCGCCCACGAAATAACCAGCAGCAGCACGAGATCAGGTGCGCCATTGCCGATGCGCAGTTCAACCATAACGGTGGCGTTGAGCAGCGCGGCGATGATCAGGATCGGAATACCGATATAACGTCCCATAGGTGTTTGGCTTTCAGCAGTCAGCTATCAGCGTTCAGCTTTATGGCGCATCTTCTTCCGTCTGCTCAAAGACCGATACGTCTACCGGCTCGAAATTGACGATCACCTGGACGATCTCCAGGGTATCAAAGTCCACCAATGAGCGGATACGCGCCTCCTGATACAGTTCGTTTTCCGCCAGCGTCACGTTCAAGACCTGCCCCAAGATCAAATCGGCAGGGAGCGTCTGGCCCAGGCCGTTCGTCAGCACAAAATCGCCTTCCTGCACCGCCGCATTGAGATCGATAAAGGACATGATCAGATCGCCCGTAAACTGACCGATCACCACACCATCCTCACGGGTCGTTTGCAAGCGCACATTGATACTGCTCGACGGATCGATCACCAGCACAACTTCCGCGCCCGTTGCCGAAAGCTGCGTCACACGCCCGACCATGCCGCGCTCCGTGACCACCGGATCGAGCAAATTCACCCCGTCGCGGCGTCCGCAGTCGATCCAGATCGCTTGTACGAGGCCCGTTGTATCCCCACCGATCACGTCGCAGGTTACATATTCGCGGTCTTCCGGGCTAAAGCGATCATACTCGACCAGCGCAGCGAGGCGATCATAGTCTTGCTCTTTTTCGCGCAGCAGCGCCAGTTCCGCCTGATATATGGCGAGCGCTTCTTCCAGATCAGCATTACGCTGTTCCAGGCGGCGAAATTCAGAAACGTTGTCCAGAAAACTGCCGGTTTGCCGTGCGCCCCCACCCACCACGCTCTGCACCAGATTCAGGGGAGCCGAAACAATGCCCTGAAAGGGGCCTAATGCGCCCTGTGAACTGAAAAAGATCAGCAAAAAGACGACCATCAGGGTCATGGCAAAGGTAAAGATGCGTCCGGCTCTTGGCACGAGTCTGCCTCCATAGTACATGATCTACTATCGCTGCATTATACCGCAGTCGGAATGCGTGCCGAATACCGGAAAAGATGTTGCTATGATCTCACCACAGCGGAGCACAGCACGCACAGCCAGCACCCTCAAAGGATCGTCAGCCAATCGCAGCGTAATCAACCTTCTATTTCCATCTGCCCTGCGCTATCATAGCCCGCGCTAAACACACATACGCAGGGATACACATGCACGATACACCATCAGCACCAACAACCACCCATGGGGATCGCCTCACGCTGCTCCTGCTTCTCATCATCGGGGTCGGGCTGCGCGTCCAACATAGCGGTGAGATCGAATACAACATCGATCAGGTCTACCCGATCTGGCAAGCGATCCAGACCTTCGATGCCGGACAGTTCCCCCTGGCCGGACAGGGAACCTCGGTGCTGTTCGCCAATCCGCCGCTCACGGGCTATTTGTTCGTACCGGTCATCGCGTTGGTGCGCTGGCCCATCGCCGCTTATGCCGTCACATTAACGCTCAACACGGTTGCGATCTGGCTGGCCTATCGCGGTGTGCGCTGGCTGCTCGGTACGCGCCCCGCCCTGATCGCTGCCGCCTTGTTCGCGGTCAACCCCTGGATCATTGAGGACAGCCGCCGCACCTGGGTGCAGAGTCTCGCGCCGTTTTTTGTGTGTCTGGTCTTCTGGGCGCTCGTGCCGGTTCTGACCGGGCAAGCGAAACAGCCGCGCCGTCGTCTGCTGATCGCGCTGATCGGACTCGCGCTGTTTGCGCATACCTATTTGCTGGCCTATGCGCTGGTCGCGCCGGTTGCCCTGTTGATCCTGCTGTTCTGGCGGCAGATTCCGAAACGCCAATTGGTGATCGGCGTGGCGATTTTTGCGATTCTGGCGCTGCTATACGGGATCGGACTCGCGCGGCAGTGGGACGATACCTCCTCACGCGCGGAAAATTTCGCGTCAGGCGAATCGCGTCTGTCAGCGGAAGCGCTCGGTCATGCGTTCCGACTCGTGACCGGGAGCGGCTACGCCAGCCAGCGCGGGACTCGTGCCCCCGCCGGTGATGCAGGCTGGCGCGAAGTGGTCACGCAGGCGATGCACATTGTCTGGTCTACGGCGCTGGTGATCGGGATTTTGCAGGCAATTGTCCGCCTACGGGCTATACCTCACCCCCCAACCCCCTCGCCAATCACGGAGAGGAGGAGTCAGGCGGCGGCCCCATCCCCCCTCTCCATCCCGAATGGGGAGGGGGTTAGGGGAAGGGGGTTAATCCTCCTGATCTGGTTCCTGCTCCCGATCCTGATGATGAGCTATGTGTCGCGCGTGGTACATCCCTTTTACCTGCACCTGACCCTCCCCGCCGGACATGCGCTCGCCGCCTGGGGTATGATCGTGATGGCGCAAGCGATCAACCGCCGCTTCCTGACCCGCATCCGGCATGATCACATCCTCGTGTTACGCCGCATCAAACGCGGGCCAAGTGGGGCGTTCTGGTTGATCATGGTGCTGATCATACTCACGGCGGGGATCAATGCCCTGAACACGATCCGTTTTGCGCAGCAGACCGCCGCCCATCCCGGCGAAGATTTGCCCGAAACGCTGCCGCTTGCCCAGGCGCAAGACCTCGGCGAACTGATCCGCGAAACGCGCGATCCCGGCATGGCCGTTTTCTCGCTGATGCACGAATGGACGCCGGTCACATTAGCAGGCGAAGCGATCCGCACGGCGTATACCGGCACGTATGGCCGCGCGGCAGTGGTTCCCCCGGCAGGCGGCTTATATATTTTATTCGTGCGCCCCGATGATCCAGAACCGATCATCCCCCCGTTCGCTAAATTACTGGATACGCCGCTCATTCTGGCTGATGGCGCGATGATTCCCGTCCTGCACGTCACGCCGGACGATGTGCGGATCGATCACCCGCTCGACATCCCCACCGACATCGATCTGCGTTTGCTCGGCTGGACGCTGGATGGCGATCTGACTCCCGGCGAAAACGCGACTCT
This sequence comes from Anaerolineae bacterium, assembly GCA_016929355.1. Taxonomy (GTDB): domain Bacteria; phylum Chloroflexota; class Anaerolineae; order Aggregatilineales; family Aggregatilineaceae; genus JAFGJA01. The sequence continues at coordinate 3,850 of JAFGJA010000678.1, forward strand.
GTACACCATCTGGCGTGTGGATGCCCTGCACCCGGATCGCGGCACATGGTCGTTTTTGCCCGTGATCAAGGTTTTTGACGCGGCTCACACGCAAATTGCAACGGATCAGGGCCACGCCGTATCTGCCCTGACATGGCGCGTCGATGACCTGATCGTGCAGCGCCTCGATCTCACGATCCCGGAAGCAGCCGAGGGGCCGTTCACGATGGAACTGAGCCTGTTTGATCCGGTGCGGGTGAATGGCGGCGGCGCGCCGGGGATCAATGCGGTGTTTATAGTGGATGCGGGGGGCGAGATCGCGTACAAGGCGGGGATCATGCTCGGTGAGTCTAGGCCTTAATGGTATAATCAGGATGAGAATGGAGCGATGATCATGGCGATTACAACCTA
>JAFGJA010000679.1 GCA_016929355.1 Anaerolineae bacterium
ACTTCGCCTTCGCGCACGGTTTCCGGCGTGACCTGTCCTTCGGTGAGCGCTGCGCCGTTCAGCGTGAGTGCGTAGTCGTAGTTCCCCTGCAACTCACCTGTCGATACCATCCAATCCGTAAGCGCCATGACTGCCCAGGCGGTTTCCTGCGTGGTTTCCCAGTGATCGCCTTGTCGCGCGACCATCAGCCAGCGCACCACGTTTGGCAGAATGTCCATATCCGGCTGCACGCGCGTTAACGCCGTCAACGCCATCGCGGTGGTGCGGGTATCGCTGCTCCAATTCCACCAATCGCGCTCATTTTCTTCCCAATGTCCGCCTGTTGCAGAGAGGATCGCGCCGGTTTGCAGATCGCTGACCAACTGCGTCACGGCGGAATTCGCGGGATCAACCTCGTGGTAGGCCATCAGCAAGAAGGACCTCGACCAGTAATCCATGTCCAACCGGTGATCGAGCAATTTGTCGAGTTCAATGACCGGCGTTTGTTTGTTCCGCGCAAATACATACAGGTAAAACGCCTGCCGGTTCAGCAGATAAGTTGGAGTATCAATCGTGGGCCGGACCAGATCGGTGCGGACGAAGTTCAATGCCGCGTTGATCATCGTTGGATCAATGGCAAAGCCCGCGTCACGCGCTTCGATCAAACCGAGCGCCGCGTAAGCCGTGATGTAGGGATTGCTCTCCATATTGCCGAACCAGCCCCACCCGCCATCGGGATTCTGCTCATTCTTCAGGCGATTCAACGCATAATCCAGGGCGTTTTGTAGTTTTTCCTTGAGTTTGGGATCGTCAATACCCAGATCGCGCAGGGCGCGGTAGGTCATGACGTTGGGTAAGAAGCGGCTCACCGTTTGCTCGATGCATTGGTGTTCGTAATTTTGCAAATAGTCCAGCGCGTCAACGGTGGTCACGGCCAGCGACGGATCGAGATGTATCGTTAATTCGCCCTGATCCACATCCAGACGCGGCGGCAAACTGATCGCTTCGGTGCGTGTGCCATCGGTGCGCAGCAGGCCGCCTGTGCCCACCGTATCCGGGGCAGTGTAGCGATACACCGGGATCGTGCCATCCGGTCCGGTAGCGAGCGTCGGTTTAGCGGCATCTTGATAGCCGTTTTCCCCGATAGCGAAGAAGGTCAGATCGACGTTGGGTACATCTTCGATTACAACGGTCCATTCCACGCGGGCGCGTGATTCAGCCTCAATCGTGACTACCTGCGTCTGATCGCTTTCAAACGTGACGCCGGTTGCTTCCAGAGTGGCTTCGATGGTCTGCGGCGCGTTCGTGTTGTTGTTGATCACGCTCGCCAGTACGACGCGATCCCCGACCACGAAGAAACGCGGCGTTACCGGGCGCGTCAGGAGCGGGAGCGTGCTCATCACGTCCAACTCGGCATCACCCACGCGCGTATCTACCGTTAGCCCGCGCGCGTCAAGATGCCATGTGGTCAGGTTATCCGGCAGCGTGACCGAGACTGAGCCTTCGCCGGACACATCGGTCACAACGCGCGGTTCCCAGAGCGGCGTTTGCTGGAAATCGGTGCGGATGTCTACCGTCCCGCCCCCGCCGCCGGTATCCGGCATGGTTGCCTCATTTGCCACCATGCCATCCGCCATCCACATCCCCGGCGCAGCCGCGCCGTTGGTCGCCATGTCGCTATCCATAGCGAAGGCTGCTTCGCGTTTTTCCTGCTCCTCGACCAGTTCATCGATCATGATGTCGAGCAGCGCATCTAAGGCCACATTGGTCTGCACACGGTTGTATTGGTAGCCGTAGAAATGATCTTCCAGCGTGCCCGAATTGGGCGCAGCCAGCGATAAGATCGCCGCATCGGTTAGAGTGACGCCGACTTCAGTGCTGACGGGTTCGCCACGCGCATCGGTGGTTTTGATGTCAAACGTGACCGTATCGCCGGGTTGGGCGAGTGTGGCTGAGGGAGTGATCGTCACATGCACGCGCTGGTTGACTGGTTCGATCTCTAACGCTAGCGTGCCGGTGCGGTAGAGCGGATTGAGATTTTCCTCATCCGTGCCTTTCATGAGCGTGGCGGTGACATGCACCGTCGGCACATGATCCTCGGTGATGGGCAGTTCGTAGAGCAGCGTGGAGCCTTCGACGCGGAAAACTTCGTATTGCTCAATTCCCGCGCGCTCAACGGTCAGCAAGACGTGCGACACACCGCTAAACGGAATCGGGACCAGCACTTGCGCCGTATCACCGGGCTGGTAGCCGTCTTTATCCGCGATCAGGTCAATGGTATTGCTCGGACGCCCCCACCAGACCGGCTGTGATCCCGTTACCCAGACGCGCACCGAGCTGCTGTTCACGCGCTCGCGCAGATCGCGCGTCAGGGCGCGTACACGGTAAATGCCCGCTTGCGGCGGCGTGAATGCGTATTGCGCCAGCCCATCATCACCTGTGATAACCTCGGCGGTGGCAACTTCGATTTCGGTCTGGTTCCAGCTATAGCGCCCGTATTCGCCTTCTACCGGCACGCGCTCCCACCGGACTTCGACCACGTTCAACTCGATTTTCTGGTTGGCAATCGGTTCGCTCGCCGTCGTGACCGCGATCAGGTCCACCGTCATGGGCTGTTCCGCGCGGCCAAAGTAGCGATCTGTGCGCAGCCCGACATACACATCCGCCGGGTGCGCCAGCACGGATGCGCGCCCACTGATGTACTGGCCGCTTTCGTCGTAAGTCGTGCCTTCGATGCTGATCGTCATGGGGCGAATCGCGGGAGCCTGGATGTTGGTCAGATTGGCGATCACCTGCCCGTTGGCATCGGTGGTGACGCTGGCGCTGCCCAAATCCACCCAGCCGAAATAATCCTGCGTTTCGTCGCTGAAGTTATAACGCCCCGGCCCGGTGTAATTGAACCACGCTGATTCGCCATAGGCGTTCCAGTTGAGATCGGCATTGCTGACCGGCCCGCCGAAATAATATGACGCCGCGATCACGGCTTTGAGGGAATCGCCCTGTGTGATCACATCGTAATCGGGTGTGACTTCGACCTTGTATTCCGGCACGCGAAATTCAGCCACCTGAAACTCGATAGCGCCGCTATAGTCGCCCTGGTATGTCACCTGAATGTAGCCATAACCAATGGGCGCATCGTCGGCCAGCTTGATCTCGCCGTTGAATGTGCCAAATTCGCTGAGGGGCAGGTCTGCATCGAACACCTGCTGATCGTAGAGTTGGATGTTGACGTGTACGGTATCACCCGCCGGGACGGTATAGGTCATATCGTCACGATCCCGAACTGCGCCCCGGAAATACACGGTTTCACCGGGCCGGTAGATCGGGCGTTCGGTGTAGATATACGTGGCGTTGTTTTCGAGTTCCGGCTCATTCCACGACATCCATACGCCGTAAGTCGTGTCATTTTGCGCCACCGCATAGACAAAATTATCGATATGATCTAGATCAACCGGGGCGCGGAACACGCCATCATCGCCTGTTGCGCCACGGGTCAGAATTTCGCCATTGTCGCGGTACAGCGTGACCGGCACGTTTGCCACCGGTTCCGCGCTCTCGATGTCCGTCACCCAGATCAGCATATCGTCCGCGCTGCGTTTGACAGTGAGATTCGCCGTCACCACACCGAGTGAGAGCGTTTGGGGGTAATTGTAATTGGGGGCCAACGCTTGCAGATAATACACACCATGCGCCAGTTGGCCGCCTGTCTCTGATGCGAGGAAGACTTCCGCCGCGCCTGATTGCAGCGCTCCCGGTGACAGCGTTTGGGTCCAGGCGCGTTGCAACGTTGCCAGCTTGACAATCGTTTCGTAATCATAGCTGTTGCGCATCGCCTGCCCGATATACTCGGTGGGGATTGTATGCAGGATAAAACTGACTTCCGGTTTACCTGTCACGCCCAGCGCAATGCGTGTATTTTCGCGGTAGGCATTGGTGATCATGAAGTTCTGGCGCGAAGGCAGATAGGCGCTTGGTTCGACTTTGCTGGTGGTATAACTGAACGTGTAATCGGTGTCGATAGCGTTGCCGTATACGTCTTCTGCGCCACGCTTAAAGCGGATCGTATAGGTCGTTTCCGGCTCACTCGCAAATTCCAGATACAGGTAACTGTCACCCGTTACACGCGGTTCCCAGACGACGCCTTCGGGGGTGACGATCTCGGTTTTGCCCGCGAAGGTGTCCGTATTCATCGGCGATTTGAACTGGATATACGCGCCGCCGCCGGGATACACGTCCCGTTCGCCGTTGGCCGGATTGGTATACTCAATGCCGGGATAGGGGACCGTGTTAAAGCTGTATGAGATACCTGTTTCCAGCGTTGCTTCACCGGAAGCGCTACGGGCGGATGCGGCAATGTTGATCAGGTATTGCGCTTCGATTTGCAGGTTAGCATCCGGTGTGAAGGTCAGCCAGCGCCCATCATCAGACCAGGTGATTGATCCGGCAACTTGTGCGCCGTTGTGCAGCAGCATAAACGCCTCGCCTGTGCTGGCGGGGTCCATTGGTTGGCTGAATTGAACGCTGACTGCCGCTTCCAGCCGTACACCGGTTTCCCCGTTCCAGGGCGAGACGTTGAGAATTTCCGGCGGCAGCGTTTTGAACTGCCAGCTATACGACTCATTCAGCACCGCGCCCAGGAAATCGGTTAGTCCGGCGTTGACGGTGACGGTATAGGTCATCCCCCCGGCTAAAGGCTTATCCGGCGTGAACATGAAGATCGACGTATTCAGCCATTTGCCCTTACCCGCGATGGCTGGATCAATCGTGATCGGCACGGGTAGCTCATCGAGTTGCTCGGTTGAGACAAGCGGCACTACCGGGCGGTTGAACGACACGGTGATCGTCGCATCGGCTTGCACGCCGGTTGCATCGGCGGCGGGGATGACGGTGGCGACTTCAAGATAGCCGATCACCTGAACGTGGAATTGGTAGGCTTCCTCCAACGCGAGGCCGTTCGCGGCGGTTGCCCCGGTCCCAATCGTGACCTCATAACGTGTCGCGCGCTGCCAGCCATCATCCGGCAGGAATTCCAGCACGTTATCGCTCGTCCAGTTGAATTGCCCGGACGCGGCGGGCGTCATTTGCCACGCGGTTTCTACGCTGGCGGTGTCCATCGGTTGATCAAAGGTGATGGTGATGGGCTGATCGGTCAGCACTTCCTCACCGGGATAGGGCCACACGTCGATCACATGCGGCGGCAGTTGTTCAACAGGGTTTTGATCCTGGTCCTGGGCGAGCGTTCGACCCGCCAGCAGCAACAGCAGCGCCCCCAAAACTAAAACGAGGCTGCGACCTAAAAGCGATCTGAATCGATTCACTAGTTTGCTCCTCAACTCTCTTGTTTTATCTCTCGTATTGTGTGTAGGACGCATCACCAGCTTAATTTGTTCCCCACCGATCAAAATTCATTATAGGGGCAAACGGCATTTTGCAGAATTTCGCCGCCGAATCACACATGCGCCAGAAGCGGCAATGCGCGATAATAGAGTCGAAGTTGTTATTGTATAGAACGCATGAGGGAATCTTGTGAAACCCACCGAACGTGAAATTGCAGAAGGCATTTTATTCACCGATTACTACCAACTCACGATGGCGCAGGTCTATTACCGGATGGGACTGCATGAAAAAACCGTGCAGTTCGATCACTTTTTCCGGGGCTATCCTGATTATGGTATTCACAAAGCGGGCTATTGCATCTCGGCGGGGCTGGAATGGCTGCTGGATTGGATGCATAACGCGCACTTCATGGCTGATGATATTGACTATTTGCGCGCGCAAACCACGCGCACCGGATCGCGCGTGTTTGATGATGATTTCCTGAAGTGGCTGTCGGCTAATGGCACATTTGACGGGCTGACCATCTACGCGATCCCAGAGGGGCGCGTGGTTCATCCCAATGTGCCGCTCACGGTGGTGATCGGGCCGATGATCCCGGCGCAGCTTTTGGAAACGTCACTGCTCAATCACCTGAATTACCAGACGTTGATCGCCACCAAAGCCGCGCGGATGGAGCGCAGTGGGCGCGGGCAGGTCTTGATCGATTTTGGTCTGCGGCGCGGGCAGGATAAAGGGGCGAATGCGGCGGTGCGCGCAGCATTGATCGGCGGGGCGGATTTCACCTCGAATGTCGGGATGTCGCGCGTATTGGGCTATCCCCCCAAAGGCACACACGCGCACAGTATGGTGCAGGCGTTTATGGCGCTCGGCATGGGCGAATTAGGCGCGTTCCGCGCGTATGCGGACGTATATCCTGATGATTGTTTGCTGCTGGTCGATACGATTGATTCACTCAATAGTGGGATTCCGAATGCGATCACCGTGTTCGAGGAACTGCGCCGCAAGGGATACGAGCCGGTTGGAATTCGCCTGGATTCCGGCGACCTCGCTTATCTTAGCATTCAGGCGGCGAAAATGCTCGATGAAGCGGGGTTTCCCGATACGATCATCGTGCTTTCGAACAATCTAGACGAAATGGTGATCTGGCAGATCATCACTCAGATTCGGGAAGAAGCGCCGCGTTGGGATATGGATGCCGAGCATATCATCAAGCGCCTGTCGTATGGCGTCGGGACGCGCCTCGTTACGTCATGGGGCGAACCGGCTCTCGGCGGCGTGTATAAACTGGTCGCGGTGTGTGACAATAACGAGTGGATTCCCGCTATCAAAATTTCGGAATCGACGGATAAGACGCCCAATCCCGGTCATAAGTTGGCATGGCGGATTTACGATAAGCGCGGCAAAGCAACCGCCGATTTGCTGAGTCTGGAAGATGAAGACCCGCATACGATGGATCGCATTTCGCTGCATCATCACACGGATTATGCCAAGTGCCGCGCCTTAGATCGCGCCGAGATTTCGGAGATCGAGCCGCTTTTAGTGGAAATTATGCACGATGGGAAATTGGTCTATGATCTACCCACTATCGAGCAGATGCGCGCGCGCCGCGAAGCTGATGTCGAACGTCTTGATCCCGGTGTCCGGCGTCTGATCAACCCGCACATTTACCACGTTTCGCTGACTGAAAAACTGTGGAAAGTGAAACGCGATCTGGTGGCGACATTGAGCGAATCGAGTCAGTAACGGCTCACTCAAGACCAGAACAGGACGCAGATTCACGCAGAGAAACGCAGATTAAAGTCCAAACTGTGTCCTGTGTGTGAATCTGCCGCCACTACTATTTCGCAGGCGGCCAGGTGAAATGACCCTGCGCTGCCTGATCCATGATCTGCGCGGTAGTCCAACACGCCTGGGCTGCGCGCTCAATTGTGGCCGGATCAACCGCGTGGATTGTGTCGCTGTTTTGCCGCCAGTGGGGGATCAAGCCAGTCGCGCGATCATAGGCCATCAAGCCCACCGCGCGCAGATCACGATCCCGCAAGATCGAGATTTCATCGATGATCACCATCTCCTTGCCCATCATGCCGAGATCGGGCCGTGCATCAGCGACTCGTTCCATGATCTGCACCGCGTCGGGATGCGGATGGTAATGGGCGTAGGGGCTGATGCCATGCCGCGTCAACCAGCACAGTTCGCCCACGCCGACATTCGCCACGACAACCCACAGCGCATTACACCACCCTTTCGCATATTCCGCCGCGAACACGTCCGCGCCGGTTGAGATCGCCGTTGCGCTGCCGGTGAAAGCTAAGACCACTTCGGTTGACTGTAACGGGTGTTGGTGCAGCGCAGTCGCCAGCCCTAGCAAGGTCGCTACCCCGGACGCATTGCCAATTGCGCCGTTCACATCCGGTCCCATTTCATCCATGATCGCCAGTGCTGCCCCGCCTAATGCCGATCCTGCCAACAGCGTACGTAAAGCGCGCCAGCGTTGGTTTTTGCCGGACAGCATCGTCAGTACACCACCGATCAAGGCCATCAGCGTGATACCGCCCAATGTGCGCGGCAATTGGCGCACGATGCGCGGATCGGTAGTAATGCGGTGGATGCCGGAATCAAGATGCGCCATGAAGACCACCCGACGCTCGATCTTGCCGCGCGGTGGAATCCGCACGATCACGTTTTGCGATTCGCCGCGTGGCAGCCAATGTTCCCAGACGGCTGGTCGCGCCAAAAACGCATCCCGCGACATCATGCTCAAGCCTACCGATGTGGCTCCGGTGATGATCTGTGTTTGCCGGTTCTTGTTCAGCCCCAACAGCAAATTCAACCCCGCGACCAGCGCCAGGGGAGCCAACCGGTAGCGGAAACCGTCAATGCTGCGAAACGGTTGGTTGATCAAATCCCATTGGCTGTCTAATGCGCGAATCTGATTATGAATATAGGCGGCGGCTTCGCGTTCGGCGCGGCTGGCAGGCGGGCGCGGGCCAATCACCACACTTAACTGCTGGACCACAGCCATTAAGCGCTCGGCGGATAACGTGTCAGGAATCTCAGAAATTGTCATAGGTGTTTGTTATTCTAATCTGCCAACTTGAATCTTTACCCGCTAGTATGCCGTATCTGGCGCAAAAGCGCACATTGATCGGAACCTTTTTTTGCTGACGGGCGTCTTAGACTCAACCAGGCCGAATTTTAACCCTTATTTGGGAGGAACTCATGCGACGTACCATCACGACTTTGCTCCTGATCACGCTGGTGATCGCGGGCCTTCATCCGGTATTCATTGGACAAGCCACTGTCGAGGCCGCACCGCTTTTGCAGAGCGATTTCGGCGTGACGATTGAATTACACCGCGTTCATGTTGAGATCGATAATCAGGTGGCAACGACCCGCATCGAACAGGTTTTCGCCAACCACAGCGAACGGATGGCGGAGGGCACATATATTTTTCCGTTGCCGTTCGGCGCGGCAGTCTCCGATCTGATCATGTGGGTGGATGGTCAACCCATCGAAGCGAAGATTCTCGATGCGGAAGAAGCGCGCCAAACCTACGATGAGATCGTGCGCCGGATGCGCGATCCCGCGCTGCTGGAATATGTGGGCGCAGGTGCGATCCAGGCCAGTGTGTTCCCGATTCAGCCTCATTCCGAGGTCAAGATCGAGATTGAATACGGCCAACTGCTGCCCGTTGAAAATGGGCTGGTCCATTACGAATACCCGCTCCGCACCGATCAATTCACCAAAAATCCGGTGGAGCAGATCAGCATCAGTGTGGATGTGACCTCCAACGACAAGATCAGCAGTATTTACTCGCCCACGCACCGGGTTGCTGTGGTGCGCGACGGTGAATTTGCCTTCCGCGCCGGGTATGAATCCAGCTACGAGCGTCCCGAAACGGACTTCAGTCTCTATTATGGGCTGGCGAGTGATGAAATCAACCTCAATTTGCTGACTTACCGTGAAAGCGCGGATGAAGATGGTTTCTTCACGCTGATGATCACGCCGCCCGTATCCGTCGCGGAAGATCGCGTCATCCCGAAAGACGTGATCGTCGTGCTGGATCAATCCGGCTCGATGTACGGCGAAAAGTGGGATCAGGCGCGCGAGGCGGTGAAATTCGTGCTGGATAATCTCAACAGCCGGGATCGCTTTAATGTAATCGCGTTCAGTACGGGGTATCGTATTTTCGCCAAAGACTTGCAACCCATTGATGAAGTGGGCGAGGCGAAAGATTGGATTTCCGGGCTTGAGGCGCTCGGCGGGACCGATATTGATGGCGCGCTCAAAGAGGCGATGGGCATGGCGGATCGGGAGCGTTCGACGGTAGTGCTGTTTCTGACGGACGGTTTGCCTACCGAAGGCGAAACCGACGCCGCCGAAATTCTGATTAATGTC
>JAFGJA010000132.1 GCA_016929355.1 Anaerolineae bacterium
GCCGCGCGCCACTTCGATCTCAACCGGGCCATCATAGCCGAGCGCATGGCTGACGATCAGGGTGTATGCGCCATCCACCGGCAGCGCCACATCCCGCAACTCGGCATCCAGCATAATCGCGTTGGCATCATTATTGGCCGCGATGGGCACGCCCTCAGGATCGAGCAGGACCATGATCGGATCAACCTCTGTATCCACCGGCAGCGTCTTAGCCGAAGCGCTGAACAACTGCCCCGCCTGCCCTTCCACCGGGATGTAGTACACCCACGAATCCTCGACATGCACCACAAACGATTTGCCAAACTGGTATTGATCCCAGATCACGTCGCGCGCCTGATTGCCCTGCACCCACGCCCAATAGTCGGCGGCGGCAGCGCGTTCATTGCCCAACGCCTCGTAAGCCATACCGCGCTTGAGATAACTCACCGGCAGTGTGGGCTGATTTTCAATCGCCTGATCGTAAAACGTGATCGCCTGCGCCCAATCACCCTGCCGCGCGAACACCTCACCCTGCGCCACTTGCGCATAAGCCAGCCGGGGATACAAACGCAGCGCTTGCGCCAATTCTTCCAGCGCGAGATCGTAATTCCCGTACTCGGTCTGCACGCGCCCCAGATTCAGGTGGGCGTAGGCATACCACACGGTGTAATCATTATAGGTACTCTCCCAGCTGAGAATGCGCGTGAAATCAGCCACCGCATCCCCATAGCGCCCCGCTTCGAACGCATACAGCCCATCGGCCATATACGAGTCCATCAACGAATAGCCCGATTCGCCTTGCAGCAAATAATAGTAATCGCGTGTATTGAAAAAGTAGGGTTCGGTGGGATCAAGCTCAACCGCGCGGTTGAAGTCAGCGAGCGCCTGGTTGTACAACCCCATCTGCTGGTAAATCAGCCCGCGATTGTTATACAACATGCCAAGATTCGGATTATCCGCGAAGACCCGTTCGTAATCTTCCAGCGCCAGACGCGGCTGTTCCAGATCGGACAGCACACTCGCCCGCCAGCTATACAGATCGCCATCATTGGGATCAAGTTCAATCGCGCGCGAAAAATCGGCCAGCGCATCGTCGTAATAACCCAGCGTGTAATCCGTATACGCGCGCCCGATATAGCCTTCTGCCCAGTTAGGAGCCAGTTCAACCGCCAGATCAAACGCCAGATACGCGGCGAAATACTCGTCATCCCAATAGAGCGCCCAGCCCGCGCCGTTCGCTTCGATGGCTTGTGCCAGGGCGGAAGCATCCACGCCGCGATTGGGTGTGGGTGTCGTCTCGGCAGGATAGAGCGCTTCCGCAGTGGCGTACAACTCATCAACTACCGCCGTTTGCGTGAGATTCTGCGCGGTAGCCGTTTGCGCGAGGCTCTCGCCCACAAAAGCATCCAGCGTTTGCTGGTACGCGGTGGCGGAGGGCTGAAGCAGCGATGAAAGACCCAAAACAGGGCTGGCTGCGACCAGCAAGACGAGCATAAAGAGGACACTGGCGAACAGCATGTAGCGACGATGCATAACCGACTCCTTGATTATAATCTTGTATGTTCGCCATTATACATACGCCTCGTCCTTCATCGCAAACCGCGCACCAAACCGCATTAAATGCTATACTGAGCATAAAGGGCTATAATCGGCGGTGAATCATGGTGGATTATGGACCGTACAGTGCTCAACAACTTATTTTTTCCATATCCCGACGTAAGGAGCAACGTTTTATGCGAACACGAGCAATCATCCTGGCCGGTGGCGAAGGCAGCCGTCTGGGAGTCCTCACAGCCAAACGCGCAAAACCGGCGGTTCCATTCGCTGGAAAATACCGCATTATAGACTTTGCTTTAAGTAATTGTGTGAATTCAGGCATTTTTGATGTTTTAGTGCTGACCCAGTACCGCCCCCACAGCCTGAACGAACACATTGCGTTAGGCCGCCCCTGGGACCTGGACCGCAGTTTTACCGGCGGCGTCATGCTGCTGCAACCGTATCAGGGCCGCCACGATAACGACTGGTATGCGGGCACAGCCGACGCCGTAACCCAAAATATTAACTTTCTCCGGCGCGGCCACCCGCGTAATACGCTGATTCTCTCCGGCGATCATATCTACGAGATGGAATACGACATGCTGGTCGAGTATCATGAGGACATGAATGCCGATGCTACCGTCTGCGTGATCCCCGTACCGATTGAGGAAGCGCCCCGCTATGGGATCATGCATACGGCCCCGGACAATCGCATCATTGATTTCGTGGAAAAACCCGTCAACCCGCCCGGTAATCTGGCGAATATGGGTGTGTATGTCTTCAAAACCGGTATTCTCGAAGAACTGCTGCTGGAAGATACCACCCGTCCCGATTCGCGTCACGACTTCGGCTACAATATCATCCCGCGCATGATGGAACTGGGGATGAAAGTCATGGCCTATCCATTCAGCGGCTACTGGATCGATGTCGGCACGGTAGACGCTTATTGGGAAGCCCACATGGACTTATTGGCCTCACCGCCCTCCCTGGACCTGAATGATCGCTCATGGATTATCCACACCCGCAGTGAGGAACGCCCCCCCGTCAAAATCGAGCGCGGCGCAATCGTGGAAGACAGCATGATCACCGACGGCGCGATCATCAGCGAAGGCGCGCAGGTGATCCGCAGCGTGGTTTCGCCGGGCGTCTACATCGGGCCGGGGGCGCGCGTGGTGGAAACCGTGATCCTGACCGACAGCTATGTCGAACGCAATGCAACGATTGAGCGCGCGATCATTGATAAGGGCGTGGTCGTGAGCGAAGGCGCGCGCGTGGGTGAACGCACCCTATCAGGCGAGTTGGGCATTGCCTGTGTCGGAAAAAATACAATTATCCCGCCTAACTTTTTGGTCAAACACGAAGTCTACATCGGCACGGATATGACGGTTGATGAAATCTCAGAGCAGTTTCCCGATGGCGAAATCCCTGCCGGGGCACGAGTTGGCATCAAACTGCGCACATGATGAACATTATTCAAGTTGTTGGGGGGCCGGGCAGCGGCAAATCCACTCTGGCACGCCAGCTTTTAGCGGATTGGCCGGGCATGGCGGGTTTGATGCGCGTAGATCGTTACTTACGCAACCGCCAACCGGATGATGGAGCCGATTTTTTGCTGCTGCCGACCAGCGTGGACTGGCCGTTGGTCATGGCCCACCTGGATTTATTAGCGGCAGGGGGCACAGTAACGATGCCGGAATATGATTGGGCCAACGGCAAGCGAATGTCCCCAACCCATCCCCCTAAACCAGAGCAGACGATCCGGGCGAGCGAGTGGTTGATTATCGAAGGCTTATACTTCATTCCGGTGCTGTCGCTGCCCTCGGTCAGACTGTTTGTGGATGCCCCCGCCGGCGTGCGCCGCGAGCGATCCGAAGCGCGCGAGACAAATCTCTCACAAAATTTGGGACCAGCTTACGATCAAGTCGCTGACCCCCTCTATACTGAATATATCTTGCCGCAGCGCAAGCTGGCCGATCATGTGCTGGATGGCACATTGGAGCGCAAACGGCTAGCCGATCAAGCGCGGCGCTATTGGGCCTCCCAGTGGACGGGCTGGGGCTAAGACTAATGGAGAAATCAAGCAGATTCCGCCTGTTTACGTAGGGGCGAACGCGAACCTGCGGTTCGTCATGTGTTCGCCCTGGGCCGACACGTTGGTCGGCCCCTACATGAGGCGTTTTTGAA
>JAFGJA010000680.1 GCA_016929355.1 Anaerolineae bacterium
AGCCAGTCGCTTGACCTGGAAAAGACGCTGGAAACGGCCCTGGATGCCGTGTTGCAGGTAATCGAGATGGATTCCGCCGGGATCAGTTTGGTGGACGAGGTGAACGGGGAATTAGTGCTGCGGGCGCAGCGCGGTTGGCGGCATGATTTTGTGACGCAGCCCATGCGGATTCCGTTGGGCGAGGGCATGTCGGGCCATGTGGTGCGCGAGGATGAAGTTCTGGTTACGGGCGCGCCTGCCGATGCCAAGGCTCATGCGGATGCGCCGCCGTTAGCGGTCCCGGAGTTTGCCGCCGAGGGGATTCAGGCGATGGCAATGGCCCCGATGCACGCGGGCGGGTGTGTGGTCGGTGTGTTAAGCGTGATGAATCATGAACCCTATCAGGTCACAGATGATCAGGTCGAAGTGCTGCGCGTGATCGCGGATCAGGTGGGGATTGCCATCGAAAATGCGCGCCTCTATGAAAACACCAAGTCCCATTCCAGCCGGTTAGATGCGGTCCTTAACTCGTCGGGGGATGCGATTATCGCCACTGATAATCATGGTCACATCAATCTGGTCAATCAAACGGCGGAAGCGCTGTTCACCCTGAATCGCAACACCTTGCTGGGGCTACCTTTGCGGAATGCGCCGCTCCATCCCAAGCTGCGCGAAGGCTTGCGCCGCGCCATGAGCAATGATGCGAGCGGCAATACGGTCTTTGAAGTGAATCTGGAAGATGGCCGGTTTCTCTCCGCGATTGTATCGCCCGTATACGCGCACCAGACGATTGAGAATCCCCAGCAGGAGGAAGGCTGGGTGTTAGTCGTGCAGGACATTACGCATTTGCGGCGAGCTGAACAAACACGGGTGAATTTCATTCAGGCGGCGGCGCATGATCTGCGTAATCCATTAGGCGCGACGATGAGCGCGTTGACCATGCTGCAAAACGAGGTGACGCCGGAACAGCGCGAGATCGTTGATCTGGGCGTGCAGGGCTTGATTCGGATGCAGGACTTGATCGATAGTTTGCTGAATCTGGAACATATTGAAAGCGGCGTGGGCCTGAAACGCGATCCGATTGATGTGCATGATTTGATCGAACGCGGTCTGATCGATGTGCAATCGCAGATTCAACAAACCGGCCAAAAACTGCGGATAGATATGCCCCCCGATCTACCCACCATTTTAGGCGATATGCATTGGCTGCACCGCGCGTTGGTAAACCTCTTGAGCAATGCGTGTAAGTACACCACCGCCGGAGATCAGATCACTATGCGGGCTTACGTCCACGATCAGGAATTGTATATCGAAGTTGAAGATTCCGGGCCGGGTATCCCCATTGAGGCGCAAACCCGCCTGTTTGAGCGGTTCTATCGTGTACCCGAAGTCAAACACAAAGTCAAAGGAACCGGTCTCGGTCTAGCCATTGTGAAATCGGTGGTCGAGCAGCATTGCGGACGAGTTTTTGTGCAAAGCAAACCCGGTCAGGGCAGCATTTTTGGGATGATTTTCCCGGTGTCCGAACCTTGTGAACACGCATAGGCTGTTTTTTTCGAAGCGGAAATATTACTGGCCTGGCGTTTCGCTTTTTTCTTCATCGTCCAGAAATTGGTGAACGTGTTTCAGTAATTTTTTTGGATCGATGGGTTTGGTCAGATAACTGTCGATGCGCAGGTCATCATCAGGTGTCGCCATGAAACTACGGGCATAGGCGGTGAAGACAATGATCGTGGTATGGGCGAGGTTTTGCTCTTTCTCAAACTCGCGGAGCTGTGTTGCTACTTCGAACCCGTTCATTCCCGGCATCGCAATATCCAGCATCACCAGATCAGGTTTTTCCGCTTTAAATTGCGTGATGCCGGTTGGCCCGGATGGAGCTGTCACCACCGTATACCCATCCAATTGCAGCGCATGAGTCACCAGCCCGCGAATCAAATCATCATCATCGATCACCAGAATTTTTTTAGACATTTAGGTTTGCTTTCCCAGAAATCATCTCTCACACACAGGGTATCAGACTATTGTAATTGATTCAAGATGCCATGTGAATGTGGTGGCGCAATTGTTCGGTCAGCGCAACAAATTCCGGTTGGTGCAATAAATCCAGGCTGCGCGGGCGCGGCAGCGGAATCGTAATGTCAGCGATCAGCGCGCCGGGGCGCGGACTCATGACCAAGACGCGATCCGCTAACAGGACCGCTTCGGGGATACTGTGTGTGACCATTAAGACGGTTTTGCGATATTTGACCCAGATATGCAGCAGTTCTTCGCTCATCTGCTCGCGGGTGAGCGCATCCAGCGCGCCGAACGGTTCATCCAGCAGCAGCACTTCGGGATGGTGAATCAGCGCGCGACCAATCGCCACGCGCTGCGCCATGCCACCGGATAGCTCTGCCGGATACGCATCGGCAAACCCGTCCAGCCCGGTGAGTTCCAGCATGGCGTTCATGCGTTCGGCGCGCGCCAGTATAGGCAGCCCGGCCAGTTCAAGCGGCAGCATCAGATTGCCGTACACGGTGCGCCAGGGCATGAGATTGGCCTGCTGGAACACAATCCCGATGCGACGTTGGGGGTGGGTAATCGGCTGATTTTCCAGCAGCACATGCCCGGTAGTCGGCGTGAGCAGACCCGCCAGAATCCGCAGCAGGGTACTTTTGCCGCAGCCGCTTGGCCCGACGAGACACACAAACGATTCGCGGGCCAGATGCAGCGTTACATCGTCCAGCGCGAGCAGCGTACCGGAACCACCAGTATACGTATGGCTGATCTGATCCGCGATTAACAGAGGTTGATCGGGTAGGGTCATGATTATTTCCTTGTGAAGAAACCCATGCTATCCCCTGATGTCCCCTCGCCGCGCATGGCGAGGGGGCGACCACAGGTTGATCAGGGGGAGGTTTTTCAGTCCGCCGGTAAAAAGCTCATGTCATACGCGGTGGTCAGATCGTCGAGCGGCTCATCCATCAACCCGATCTCGATCAGGAGCGTTTGAGTCGCTTCCCACGCGGCAGGATTCGTCAAACCCAGCGTATCAGAGCGCCAGAGATCGAGCGAATTGATCAGGACCTGGCGCTGTGTCTCTTTTTCTTCGTCCGCCAGATCGATGACGTAGTTTGCTACGCTCAACTCAAAAGCTTCGTCGGGATTGTCCAGCGTATACGCGACACCGCGCTGCAAGGCGCGCACCATACCGCGCACCAGATCGGGATCGTTCTTGATCGTTGTTTCGTTAGTCGTCAACCCGTTTGAAACCAGACTGGTATAATCCGACACCTTGATCACGTTTACCTCGGTGCATTGGTCCCGAATCTGGATTGGTTCGTTGACGATATAGATCACGGCGGCTTCGACCTGTTCTTCGCAGATATTATCGGCGGCGGTATAGCCAATCGAGCGCAGTTCGCCCAGGTCATCTTCGGTCAATTCGCCCGCATTGAGCAGCGCACGCAAGCCCATATAGCTTGCCCCGTAGGGACCGGGGATACTCACCACGCGCCCCGCGAGATCGGCAGGTTCGGTGATGTCCAGATCAACGGCGGAGACAATGCCCACCGGGTAATTGTGATACCACTCGAAGATATAGACCACCGGGCGATCCTGGGCGCGGGCCAGCAAAACCTGATCGCCACTGATCAGACCAAATTGGAGATTATTGGTGGCGATGCGGTCTAAACCATCATTTTCGTTGCCGTTCTCAAAACTGATGGCGATGCCTTCTTCAGCAAAATAGCCTTTGATCGCCGCCACATAAGCGGGGGCAAATTGCACACTGGGAATATAGCCCATAAACAAGGTGACTGGCGTCTGTTCCTCGGCGGCGAATGTGGGCGGCGTTTGATCCTCCGGTTCATCATCGCCGGAAAGCGCATAGGCGGCGATGAGCAGCGCAACAATCACCGCGAATACGGCGACGAGCAACACGGCACGATTACGTTTTCGATTTTGGCGCATAAGAGTCTCTCCTCTGGTGTGAGCTAACAAGTTAAGAGGATAGTTTAGCGAAAACGGGCGGCTTTGCCAGAGTGGATTTAGTGATGCCCGTTGACCTGCTGCCAATCGAGCAGCAAGGATTCGAGCAGTGACGCGATACCATACAGCACCAGGGCCAGCGCCGTGAGCGTGAATACGGCGGCGATCACCAGGGGCGTATCGTAAGTGCCGCGTCCAAAACTGATCAGGTAGCCCAAGCCTTCGCTGGCGCTCACAAATTCACCCACCACCGCCCCGATCACGGAAAGGGTGGCGCTGACCTTCAAGCCGCCGATCACAATTGGCATGGCGGCGGGCAGTTCCAGTTGAAAAAATGTTTGGATAGGCGTTGCTTCGAGCGAACGCATCAGGTCGCGCAGTTCGGGCGGGATGTTGCGCATCCCGATCACGGTATTGACCAGCATCGGGAAAAAGACCAGCAGCGCGCAGACAATCACTTTGCTGGCGATCCCTGCGCCGAACCAGATGATCAGCAGGGGGGCAATGGCGACAATGGGCACGGCTTGCAGC